>NZ_JARPLU010000012.1:48606-54393 GCF_032349615.1 Limnospira sp. PMC 1279.21
AATAATTAATAATGAATTACCGGGGATAGGGCGGGTTTATTTATCCGGTCGTGGGAAGTTGAGTTGACACCGGAACCCGCCCCTACAATTGTCAATTGTCAATTAATTACCGGGGATAGGGCGGGTTTATTAATCCGGTCGTGGGGAGTTCGGGCCCCCACAATTAATAATTATTAATTATTAATTATTAATTATTAATTATTATTGGACTTGGATTCTAGCGAGAGTTGTATTTCGATAATAATGAGCGAGAATTTGCTGATAATTATATCCAGCATTAGCTAAACTATAAGCCCCCCATTGACTCAAACCCACACCATGACCAAAACCGCGACCAGTGACTACAAAATTGCCAGAAGCATTGTTACGATCCACCCTAAATCTGGTGCTACGCAACCCCAAAGCCCTAGCGATCTGCTCACCGCTAATAGTGCGAGTTCCGCCACTTCCGACCACTCTCATGGAAATCACACTTCCAAAAGCGGAGGTTCTTTCTGGTGTCATAGAGGAAATTTGACCAACTCCTGAAATGCGGTTACTAAGGTCATTAGTGGAAAAAGTCCTTGTCCATTCAAAGACGGGAGAACCACTATCAAAATCTGGAACCCCCCGCAGGTAGGGTAAGGGATTTTCCCAGACATCCTCAACATTTTCGGTGTGACCCCCAGAGGAAGAATGGAAAACAGCCAAAATCACCCGACCATTGTAAGTTAACACCTGACCTGCTGTCGCCCTAACCGCCGTCTGAGTCCCTGGCGACTCCCCAGACACACCGCGATAGACCTGATAGGTTTGAGTATCCCCCAAATCATAAATCTGACTGCTATTATTTTGGCGCTTATACAGTGCATAGGTCCGCGCCGCCACAGCTTGGGCTTTCAGGGCTTCCTGGGGCCAATTTCCCCCCATTTCCGCCCCTAGGACACTGTAGAGATACTGATCGAGATCGACATAATTAATAGCCATTAGCCCACCATTGCGCTGGACTAATAACACCCGCCCCCGATACCAATTATCACCTATCCATACTTTGCCATTTTGGGAGGGTTCGACCCAAATTTGACCTGCTTTCCATTGACTGAGGGATACCTGACCAGATGCAGATTGGGCGACAGTTGCGCCCATATTGGGAATTTGTCCCAAGACCCTACCGCTACCGTCGCGCACTGTTGCTGGGGTGGAACTTCCGACTTTAATTTGATTGCTGTCAGTGGTTATCGCCACCCGCATTAACACGGAAGCGGCTGCTGGGGACATCATCAGCAGCCACAGCAGCAGGGATAGCCAGCCATAACGCTGGAGGGGACGAATCAAGAGTGAAACCAAAAATATTCCTGAACTCATATCTTAACTATCAGATGTGGGAGATACAGCTTGTTCACCAGTCGCTTAATACATTGCCCTCACCCTAAATCTGGATCCCAGAGAGGGAGAGGGACTTTGAGAGGTGATCAGATGATTTCTGAACAGGCTCTACTGACCTTGACTGTACTATTGGCGAGGGTAGCATTTACAATAATTTTGTATACCAAGCTCAGGTCACAAAATCAAGTCGGTTCAGATTATATGCTTAATATTACTCAAATTCTAGTTCAGGAACTTTCGTTAAAACGGGTTCAAGTTGAAAATACATTGGCATTATTTGCGGAAGGGGCGACTATTCCATTTGTTGCACGTTATCGCAAAGAAATGACGGGTTCCCTTGATGAAATTCAACTGCGGACTCTGGCGGAAAGATATAGTTATTTAACTGAACTTGAGGAACGAAAAAATAGCATTTTGGAGGCGATCGCCTCTCAGGGAAAACTCACGGATGAACTCCAGACCCAAATTGATAACTGTTTGTTAAAAACGGAACTTGAGGATTTATATCTTCCTTACCGTCCCAAACGTCGCACCCGCGCCACTATGGCTAAGGAAAAAGGATTAGCACCCCTAGCTGAGTTGATTAGTTCCCTTAACCAACCCCAAGCGCCCAAGGTTTCCCTAGAGTCAGAAGCGGCTCAATATATCGATGCAGAAAAGGGGGTTAAAACGGTGGCAGATGCCCTGGCTGGAGCCGCCGACATTTTAGCGGAACAGGTGGCAGAGACGGCACATTTAAGGGCAGATGTGCGCGATTTTTTAATCAATGATGGTGCGTTTGTATCCAAGATTAAAGATGATTACCCAGAAGGTTCGACTAAATTTGAAATGTATCGGAATTTTCGGGAAAATGTGATGGATATTAAACCCCATAACCTGTTGGCATTATTCCGGGGAGAAACTGAGGGGGTTCTCAAGGTGGATTTAGATTTTGATGAGTCTTTGGTGCTGCATCATTTGGAATCTCAAGTTATTCGCATTAAAAATAGGGAGATTCGCCAGTTTTATCAGGATATGATTAAAGATGCTTTTAATCGTCTGATGAAAAATTCATTAATTAGTGAAATTAGGAGCGATCGCAAATCCTACGCAGACCTAGAATCTATTAAGACGTTTGAAGCTAATTTGCGGGAATTATTACTATCTCCACCAGCGGGAATGAAGCCTACTTTAGCTATTGACCCTGGTTTCAGGACAGGTTGTAAAGTGGCGTTATTGTCGGAAACTGGCAAGTTTTGCGAATATCAGGCAATTTTTCCCCACCAGTCACAGTCACAACGTCAACAAGCGACCAAAACGATTCAAGACTTAATTAAAAAGTACAAAATCGCATTAATTGCTATTGGAAATGGTACGGCTGGACGGGAAACGGAAGAGTTTGTTAATCAGGCGATCGCCTCTTTAGAATCTCCACCTATTACGGTAATGGTAAACGAGTCTGGTGCTTCTATTTATTCGGCGAGTGATGTCGCGCGGGAAGAATTTGCTGATTTAGATCTGACAATTCGGGGGGCGATTAGTATTGGTCGCCGCCTCCAAGACCCGTTAGCAGAATTAGTTAAAATTGACCCCAAATCGATTGGTGTCGGACAATATCAACATGATGTTGACCAAAAATTACTCAAGAAAAAACTTGATGAAACGGTAGAAAGTTGTGTCAACTATGTGGGAGTTGAATTAAATACGGCTTCCCAACAACTCTTAACTTTTGTGTCTGGAATTACTCCCACTATCGCCCAAAATATTGTTAAATATCGCAATGAAAATGGGGCATTTAAAAATCGTAAACAGCTTTTAAAAGTGGCGAAATTAGGGCCGAAAGCCTTTCAACAATCGGCGGGATTTTTGCGGATTCGTGGGGGTGTTAATCCCCTAGATAATACGGCGGTTCACCCGGAAAGTTATTCGGTAGTTGAACAAATTTTAGCGGATGTGGAAATCCCTTTAAATGCGATTAGCAAAACTGCTGAAAAACTCAAAAAAATCGACTTAAAACGCTATGTAACAGATACGGTCGGCTTACCTACCCTCAAGGATATTATCGCCGAATTAGAGAAACCTGGACGTGATCCACGCGCTGAGTTTAAATATGCTACTTTCCGGGATGATATTAAAGAGGTGTCGGACTTAAAACCGGGAATGGAGTTAGAGGGAATTGTTACTAATGTGGTTAATTTTGGGGCTTTTGTAGATGTAGGAGTCCATCAATATGGGTTAGTTCATATTTCCCAATTAGCCGATCGCTTTGTGGAAGACCCTCAACAAATTGTCCGGGTCGGACAGGTGGTGAAAGTCAAGGTTTTGGAAGTCAACGAAAAGTTAAATCGGATTAGTTTATCGATGAGAATACGCAGTTAAACTCAGACTTACCCCCGGCTGCTTCCCTACCATTGGACGATCGCCAAAGGTTCTGTTAACACTTGGTGATATTCCCGTGAGAGTTGCTGAAGATATTGTAGACACATTTCTGACCTTTCTAGGTTGACAAAATAGCTAGAGTCAACATCTTGGTAAAAAATCGCACCTTGGTTAATTATATCGATTTGAGGATGTTTAGATATGGGAACAATTAGGGGGGTGTCTAATTCCGAGGGAATGAACCCGACGGGTAGTTGACCTTTGAGGATAGCTAAAATCTGAGATTTACAGCAACGAGTATTCACGCCTCTTTCTTCTAAACGAGTCATCACCTCTGGGATAGATAAAGGTAAATCCCCAAACACTCGCAGCAGTTCACCCAACAAGAAATAATCCCCATATTGTTGGCTAGAATAATTCAACAATTCGGGAAATAAAGGAAGTCTGGCTAAACCTTGGGCGATCGCATAATTACACCAAGATTCTGGGTCAGTAATTGAGATTATACTAGCATTAGGTAACTTTTGGCGTAGCCATTGACTCAACACCGACCATGAACCGTTACCACCCCGACAAATCGCCCTTTTAATTCCGACGGTCGAAACCCCAACTTTACTAATCAGATGATTGAACTCTCGGTTGAGGTTCTTCACAAAAGGAACTAACACGCGACGATCTAACTCATTAGCGGTAACTTTGACTTGATTTTCCTGTAGAGAAATAGTCACATTTTTGCCAGCTTGTAAACTGGGTTTTTGGGATTCTATCGCATCGATTAAAGCTGATAAAACTAACTTTTGTTGAAGGCGATCGCGGTGAGTGCGTTGGGATGTTCCCGGAGTAGGTAGGACTAAATAGGAACCATCCCAATCAATCATATTTTCGGCGCAAAATTGACAGATAATATCCAAATTTACATCATAGCCACCATAGGTCACACTGACACCAAAACAGTCAGCATAAGTTAAATCATGCTCCTGAGATATTCCCATCACCATTAACTCGGTGGTAGCAGCACCAGCATCAATAATTAAGGTAGGTTCGTCTATTTTCGGTTCCCATTCACTTAACCAAGTAGCGATCGCATCTTCCACCATCCAAATTTGAGAGGGACTCTTGACCAAACCCGCCGCCAAAATGGTTTCCCGCACATTAAAACCATAAGCATGGGAAGCCTGAGTCGGACATCCTACCACCACCCCGGATAAACTCATATAAGCGGTTTTGAATTCCTGATCAGTTAAACCATTAGCACCAGATTGATAGTTTTTCGGTAAAGTCAAATCACCATCTTCGCTGTCTATATTGTCACCCCCACCTTGAGGAGAAATAGTCGATAATAGCAACTGTAAAGCCTGCTTAAACGTCCCTAAAAATAACTTTTGGGTTGGGGATACCTGAAGCAGGGGACAGGGCGCATAATCCTCACCAAAATGATGGGGGATAGCCCAACTAAGATAAGGTTTAAATCCTTGTAAAACTTCTGTTTCCCCTATTTCGCCGCCGGATTTTCGATGCAAGTAGACGCGACTGGGAAGGCGAAAAATGCGATCGCTCTCCTGAGAATCACTCAGCCAATATATAGGGTAAACAGCCTCAGTCAGGCGATCCAAAAGTGCGGCTGATATTCCGGTCGTCCCCACCTCCAGCCCTAGATACCATCGATTTGAGGAATCGTCCCCAAGCGTCGATACAACAGATTCTTTTCGGGGTAAATCCGATCCCCCTAGGCTTGGTGTTTCTGATGTCACTGTCCCGGCTGATTGAATGTTTCCTCAGTATATCTCAGGATGATCACAAAAAACTGGGAATTTTTCCCTAGGCGATCGCACTATGGCGACAGTTGCTGCTATGATCCTTCCTGTTGGTGATGAGGAGCAAGAATTTAATCCAAGATTTGCTTGACATCTTATGACAATAAGGTACAATACCCCAAAAGATTCGCAACTCAATAATGAATATACGATAATGAATATACGGTCAAACCCCAGACCATGCCAAATTTCCCTGACGACATACTCATCAAGTCGGATTCTTCATGGTAAAATCCAATCATGCGTGCGT
>NZ_JARPLU010000120.1:0-16225 GCF_032349615.1 Limnospira sp. PMC 1279.21
TTGGTCTTCTTAGTCATCTCGTCCTCTCCATTATACGTCCTAAGTGTTCTGTCTTATGCTATAGATACCTGGTGCGTCAGTTTATCAGTTCTCCGGTTCTTATCGGTGTCGCCTGGTCTGACGCACCCTACTATATATTATTACCAAGGGCTACCAATAAGAGTAAACCCAGCCCAGTAAAAAGGATGAGATAAATCAACAGGGTTTTGTTTGGCTAATTCTTGGGGGACTGGAGTTGATATATCACCGCGACGAGTGTTCATGTTAGTCTGACTAAGTAGGTAACCATTTTCTAAACGTACCTGACCATTTAACATCGCTAATTGAGACTGTCGGAGAGCTTCTGCTTTAATGGGAGTAGCAGTTAGAGCATTATAGAATGTCGTCATTAATCCCAAAGTTCCCGCATCACTAACATACCATAAACTAGCCATAGCCGACTTCACCCCAGCTTGAACAGCTAGTCCAGCAAATCCCAATTCCGCTTTTTCATCCCCCACAGCCGTAGTACAAGCACTCAATACCAATAATTCTACCGGAGGTTGATTTAGTCGTAACTCTCGCAGTTGATTTAACCATAGCTTTTGGTCCCAAAATTGAATATAAGAACGGTCAGCACCCCCAGATACAAATTCTCCATGAGTTGCTAGGTGAACAATTTTATATTCTCCCTGTTCCCTTTGGGATTTCAGATTAGCTATGGTAAATTCCTCATTTAAAAAGGCTTGACCTGGCCAAATATTGCCAACAATCAAATCTAATTCTAGGGGAACTGCTGGTAAAGGATCTAGGTTAGAATTAGGAAACTTAGAAGCACCCATAGCCAAAACCCTAGCATTTTGCAGGTTAACATAACTGGTATCAGTTAGACTGAGGCTAGGAATCAGACTGAGGCTATAGTTTTCTATTAGGAACTGTTCCCCGTCATATAATGCGGCTAGGGGGAGGGTACGCAAACCAGCATCCATTGAGAAAATTAGGATATCAATGCCATGTTTTTCTAACTCCTGTTTGATGGGTTCAATTAACCAATTATATAATTGTTGTCCTGATTCTTTATACTGAGTATCTTGGAAATTTTGGGGGGTGCGAATTTGATGGCTAAATTGTCGCGCTACTTGTAGGAGTTCCTCACGATTAACCGCCACGCTTTTAAACACTGCTTCCCCATTGGGTAAAAGCAATCTTAATTCTAGTATTTCAGGTTGTATGGACACATAAATAATTGCGGGTTTGTAGTTGGTGATGCGGACAATATCGCTGAGGGTTTGACGGATACTTTGGTCATCTACGGTGTTTTTACTGAGATTATAGCCGAAATAGTTGAGAAATTCCCGACCTCGGAATGAATCAATTTGCAACACTGAGGAAACTAAGGGAGAACGAGCCATTTGGTCAGTAGGTACGGTGGTTGGTTCTACCTGAACTACGAGGTTTCCAGCCTGGTCTATGTCGGGGTTGGCTTCGGTGTTGGAATTGATTAGGGGTGACTCTGCATCATGATTGGAGTTACCGGAGATATTCTGATCACTGTCGGAGGTGTTAGAGTTACTGTTGCTTAAATTTTCGGGGATACTAGAAACAGAAGATCCGGTGGTTTCTACATCAGATAAATCTTGATTTTCAGTGGTAATTTCTGGTTGGTTAACGGTGGTTTGTCTAATTGAGTTTTGCTCAAAATTATTGCCGACAATTGTAGTATCTGCACCAGCGGTTAATTGACCATCAGTAATAGCTCCAGCGGTCCCATTTTGACTAGGATCACCAATAACTAGAGGGGTGGAAAAAGCGGGTAATCTAATTGTCCCGCTACCTGTTGAACCGATAGTAGAGATACTTGCTTCTACATCATTCATGGCTTCAAAGGTATCTGTAACTCGGAAAAATCGAGAGGTGTCAATTATTAGGGAACCTCCCCGCAATTGGGCTTCGGTATTAATTAGGGAGACTTCAATATCATTCTCGCTCGTTAGCCTGACGGAACCCGCATTTCCCTCGGAGGAATTGGTGTTAATAGCACCTAGAAAAATCTGGTCTTGTGCTTGTACTACTATAGACCCTCCGGCGGTGGAACCGGAGGTGTTAAGATTACGGCTTTGTACTCCTCCTTGGCGGCTGGTAATGGTAATATTTGCGCCTGTTCCTGAGTCGGTAGCGGTGCTGATATCACCTGTGTTAATATTTCCCAAGGCGGTGATATTAATGCTACTGTCGAGGCTGTCAGGGGATGCTATTTGCAGATTTCCGGTGGTAATGGTTCCGCGATCGCTATTTAAACTCATACCACGTCCGGCGGTGATATTTCCGGTTTGGATATCATCCCGACCTACGAGACTTAAAAAGGTTGCATCCCCCAAAATATTGCCATCAACTGTAATTTGTCCCCGCTGACTGCTGAGGTCAATTGTCCGAAAAGCCAGATTATCTAAACTTGCATTAGAACGAAGTTCTCCGGTCTGAATATTCCCTTGAGACCGTATATTAATATTACCTCCCGACTGCAAATTCCCGGTAATCACCTCACCTCTAGCACTATTAATGTATATATTTAATCCACTGCTATTAATGTCACGAATGCGGATATCACCATCAGCTTGTAAGGAGATGGAAGCATCACCAATTCCGGTAATATTTCCCTCAGCTATAATTTGACCTAAATCACTGGAAGATTGTAATAAGACGGGACTGGTAAAGGTGATATCTTGAGCTATTTCTATGATACTATTTCCATCAGGACTACCAATAATAATCCTTTCAAACCCCGGCGCGAAAGCGTCTATATCTGATAACTTGATATCCAAACCAGTGGTATTTTCCTCACTTCCTAAAGTCATGATTTGACCGGAATGGCTGGATTCTAATCGTAAAGAACCGCTACCACGAACTGAATGAGAACCACCGACTAAATTAATTTCGGAACCTCGTAATAAAATATTGCCTTGATTAGAGCCATTTGGGAGGGTGTGGATTCCCTCTATTTGGATGATATCCGATTGACTAATTACGCTAATATCTCCACCTTCTGTCACGAGATTTCCGAGAATAATCTCATTTTCCGCCTCTAAGGTTAAGCTAGAATTCCCTACACCTCTAATGGTGGGTAAACTTTCATCACCAGTGGCGATAATTCTACCTTGAGGCGATCGCATCATCACGGGGTCTTGAAACCTGAGATCTCCCTCAATATAAATAGTCCCCTGAGAATCAGACCTACCAATAATAATCTCGGAAAACCCCCTAGTAATTTGTGACAATTCCAAGCTGTTAAAATTCAGAGATAAAGGGTCTCCTGTTGGCGAAGAGTTAGCAGAGAGTCCCGAGTTTCTACCTAACCTAATATCTTGGGTTGGTGAAGCAGGTTGTAATAAGAGAGACCCACTCCCGGAAAGACCACCATTAAGATTAATAGTATCTCCCGTCAACATAATATTACCCCCTGTAGTATCAGGAGATAGTAGACCATCCCAAACCCCGGTGGAGATAGCACCCACACTAATTTCTATACCAGCATCCAAAGTAATATTACCACCAGATTGCCGTCCGCGCGAGTCGATCGCACCTAAATCCATACTCTCGCTAGTGGTAATCAAGACATCGCCTCCCTCACCCCTAACGGAGGAGGTAATAATCCGAGATGGTCTCGTCCGATTATTAGTATCATCCATAATAATCCGACTACCTTCGCTAATAATAGACACATCACCACCACCCCCAAAGCCAGAAGTATTGATACCCTCTAAAAAAATCTCGCGACTGGCTTCTAGTTGGATATTTCCCCCGACTCCGGTTGTATCAGTCGCCTGGGAAGATAGGGGACCGGTGAAAATTTGCCGACCACTATTAATAGTAATATTACCGCCGGAAAATCTCCCGTCTGTTTGCAGATTATTAGTAGTAATTGAACCCTGGCTACTACGGAGAGTAATATCACCGCCTGTATTGTCATTATTAGCAGTAGATATAACCCCGGTATTAATCTGACCAATACCACTAGCAGTTAGATTAACATCTCCGCCACTGGTTCTAATATTCCCGGTAGCAATATTGACACCAAAAATATTGAGATTACCACCTCTAGTTAAGATAGTATCGCCACTGTGCATGATAAAAGAACCCTGACCATCTCCGTTAGCATCAGCGCGGAAAGTAACGGTTCCGGTGGTAGTTCTCAAGTCGAGTTTTTGGTTAGATAACTGGTCGATGCGAATATCATTTCGTGCTTCCAGAGTAATATCAGCATCAGCGGCTAAATTTTCCAAGGTAGTTTGGGAGAGGGTATATTCTGCGGGTCCTTGGTCAGCGGTGACTACACCATCAAAGTCGATATTATTATTGGGAGAGGCTTCGGAGTCTACAATCCTGATATTTAAAGGGTCTAAAAGTAGGGTTCCTAAGTTACCATCTCCGCCGCGCAAATTGACACTACCATCAACCCTGAGAGTTTCCAAACCGGAGATTTCTACAAACCCTCCCTGCTGTTGTCCTTGTGCGGAAATATTGCCGGAAAATTGGGTATGTCCGTCAGACCAAATAATAATCCTGCCGCCATCTCCGTTAGTGGTGGCGTTGGCTGCTAGGGTAGAATTATCATCGATGAGGGTATAGATGGCATTAGGAACAGTACCCTGTCCGAGGTAATCACCTCCAATTCTAATTGTACCGCCGTTATCTGGTGCGGAGGCGCTGATATTCGCACCCCAAATTCCGATGCGATCGCCAAAAATGTTAATCTGGGGGGAATGGTTAAAAATAGTGGAGTCGGTGTCGATGGTTCCCGACACAGCCACAACTCCAGGATTAGGAGTAATGGGGGTATTAGAACCAGTTAGTTGTATGCGACCATCAGCTAAAATATTGACTCCGGTGGCATAATTTTCGTCCCCTCCGGTGAGTAGTTCCGGCAAGGATAGGGGGGTAAGATTAGTTGATAATCCATCAGGGGAGGCGGCTGGACTAACTTCTAAACTGAGAAGGTGTCCGGCTTGGGAAATGCGGAGGATATTTTCACCTTCGACCGCCGCCATGGTAATTTCTCCCCCAGGAGCTACCAGTGACCCGGTATTGATGACAGTTCCCCCCAGTAGGGTGATTTGTTCTCCCTGGGTAACGGCGAGTTCTCCGGCGTTGACAATGCTACCAGGATTAGTCCCAAAGGCGAAGGCGTTGGGAGTGCCGACTAGGGTGCTATAATCATTTGCACCGATCGCACTCATCCAGCGATCGCCAAAACCGATACCAGAAGCCGTAGTAGCGGTAAAGGAACCTGGAACATCTAACCTCGCACCCGCACCGAATAAAATCCCGGCTGGGTTGATTAAAAACAGGTTAGAAGCGCCGCCTGTGACCTGCAAAAGTCCGTTAATGCGGGAAGCATCCCCACCCACCACACGGGTGAGGATGTTTTGGATTTCGGGAGTGGCAATAAAGTTCGCCACAGCGCCGGATTCTACGTTAAAGTGGGTAAAACTGTGGAACAGATTACTCCCATTTCCCGAAAGTTGTCCCCCAGTGATGTTGGTCTGGTTTCCCTGTTGATGGGTAATGGTGTTGGTGCTGTTGGGTTCGGGTACAATCGGTTGAGCGATCGCGGTTTTATACCGGATATAGAAAAAGTTTTGTGGTATAATGGAGAGGATATCCAGGACTACAAAACTGGCACAGGAAAACGGGATCAGCACTGACCGCACGTGGTGTACTGGGTTCATAATTATCTCCTCCCCTTCCCTAACTGGTTATAAGTTTATGATATCCTCTGTTTTTTGCACCCCATTCTCACTTCTGTAGTGGTAGTTGTAGTATTTGATTGGCTCACCCATGCGGTTAATTGGCTTGACAGGCGGTATTGGTACGGGTAAAACCACTGTTTCTAACTATTTGGCTGCTACCCATAAACTACCGATATGGGATGCGGACATTTATTCTCGTCTAGCGGTAGAACCTCACTCACCTGTTCTCAATACTTTGGCGGTTCGCTACGGCTCAGATTTACTCTACTCCGATGGTAGCTTAAATCGAGGCAAGTTGGGGGATATTATCTTTAATAGCTTAACCGAAAGGCAATGGGTAGAAAGCCAAATCCATCCTTTTGTGCGCGATCGCTTCCTGGAAAAACGCCAAGAACTAGAAAAACAGTCTCATTTAGCAGAAGCTACGGCGGTTTTAGCCATTCCTCTGTTATTTGAAGCGAATATGACTGATTTAGTCACGGAAATTTGGGTGGTGTACTGTTCACCGTCTACCCAAAAACAGCGACTTATCCAGCGACATGGATCTTCCCTAACTCCTACACAGATCCAAGCTAGAATTGATAGCCAAATGCCTTTGAGCGAAAAATGCGATCGCGCGGATGTGATCATATACAATGATGGTAGTCTACAGCACTTGTATCAACAGTGCGATCGAGCCTTAAAAGGGGAAGGGGTTTAACTCAGAGTTGACCCCACCCCTGCTTATGGCGTTAGTTCACCGAGTCAGTAGCGGTCGCTAGTTCTGTGGAACCTTTACCGCGTCGGCGAGTTAAGCTATTAAATAGCATAATTCCGATCGCTTTTACCAAATTGCCTTCGAGTTCATTAAACATTTTCATGTTCATTCCGAAAGCCGCATTAGCTTCCTCCACAATGCGATCGGCTGTTTCCTGGTCAATCGGCAAATCATTCATGATCTGACGGTAATTGTTCTTAAATTCCTTCTCATCAGGAATTTCGTCAAACTCATAAAACTGAGTTCCTTGACCGTCCGATAAATTCATGGCTGTTTGAGCAATACCTTTCAGGATTTGTCCCCCCGAAAGGTCTCCCAAATAACGGGTGTACAGGTGAGAAATCAACAAAACCGGATCTTGCTCAGAAATCTCTCTAATTCTAGCCACATAAGTCTGAGCCGCTTCGGAAGGCTGAACTTCCTCCCGCCAGTTGCTACCATAGTAGAACAATAAATCCTGCTCAATAGCAGACTTGCGGTTTAACTCAGGAAAATATAGTTTCGAGAGGACGGGGTGATTTTTATGGCGATCCATTTCCTCTTCCATTGCCGTATAGACAAAGTAGAGATTCCCGGCTAATTTCCGATAGGAGGTTTTCTCAACTGTCCCTCTTAAAAAGCATTTGATAAAACCCACATTTTCCGCCATGGTGTGGGACTTTTTGGTTCCTTCCCGCAACTGGGTGGCTAGATTAACACTCATAGTAAATTTATTTGATCTGTTAACGAGATTTTACAGCAGATGTATTATCTTGGGGAAACGGCTGATTATACCGCCCGATTTTCTACCTTAAACCTATTTGCTTAAAAATAGTGTTAAGAATTGTCACAGATAGTAGACAGGAGAGATTGAGAGTACCAGAAACCGCTGTTGCTTAGAGGAAAATTTGACTAATAGCAATTTTGCCGCTGAAACAAACATCTACATCTGTACCAGGGGTGCGATCGCGTTGACCATAATCTCCGATATATTGGTATTGTTCCCCATTCACCTGATATTTAGCCGGAAGCGGGTCACAGGAGGGAGTACAGAAGACCATTTCCGGGTCTGGTTCTTCTGGCTGTAGATAGGGGAGATTGACATTCCAGAAACTGCGCGGTAAACAAGGTTGATTAAGCAGGTTTTCCAAGACGGCTTGGGTGAGGCGAGTCGCGCGTTCCCAGTCGGCTGGTTTACCGCCTTTTCGATACTGAGAAATAGCAATAGCCGGAATACCATGTATAGCGGCTTCTCTAACAGCGGCTACAGTCCCAGATATGTAGGTATCAACACCTAAATTACCCCCGGCATTAATCCCTGAGAGAACCCAGGACAAATCTGGACATAAATGGCTAATGGCCAGGCGAACACAATCGGCAGGAGTTCCAGCGATCGCATAATGAGTGGGAGAACGGCGTGATATATTAATGGGGGTAGCGGTGGTGACTTGATGACCACAGCCGGAAAGGTGATCGCGGGGAGCGACCCAAAGGCAGGGACTCTTTACAGCGGCCGATAAGGCTTTAATTCCAGGTGCATCAATTCCATCATCATTAGTTAATATAATCGTCATATTTAGGAAGTCCGGTTGCCGTCCCTACATTTTAACCGACAAGTGCCGATCCGGTTTCCGGTTTCCCGATTAAGATTTTTATGTGAAATGAGATTAAGCCACGTAGGGCATAAAAATTGAGCGAGATGCGGCTTTTTGGCTCAGGTCATTAAAGATGGTTTTAATCAAATTATTGACGTTTTTCGCAGTAGTCACATAATGATTTCGTGCCAATTGAAAACCCAGGGAGCGAGAACTAACCGCCGATTCTGATTGAATTAGGATGACGGGAATATCAGCGGTTTTCTGATTCTGCTGTAGCCGATGAATAAATCTATAGGTATTGCGATCGCTCAAATTTAAACTACTGATAATGAGATGCGGTTTGATTTCTTTAGCGATTTGCACCGCCCAGTTCCCGCCTTCTGCACAGATAATATTAAACTGCTCCAAGGCGATCGCATCCTCTAAAGTTGAGTTAAAATCCTGGTTTTCTTCCACCCATAAAATATCAAATATCATAATTTTGTCCCCACAGTGTATTAACTAGGAATAGTGCGACACCGATTCAATCCGATAAATCTAGTTTGATAATTTCACACAATCCCATCAATGGAGGAAATCAAGAACAGGTGACAGGGAGAGGAGGATTAATGATCCAATCATCAATTATCGACCCCACGACCCCAGGTTATTGACCAATGACTTTTTACTAACCAGTCCCATAACAGTCCGGTAACCAGCCATCAGACTTTTAGTTCCCCCAGAGTCCCTTACTGAATGACCTCCCGTACAACTACTTACCAAATATAAACAGCAATTGTGAAGATTATGTGATCAACAACCCAATTTTCCGATGAATATGTTAGAGTTGGGGCATCAGGCTTTTGTTTAAGATACTCTAGCCATTAGCCGGAGGGATGCGGAACTGCCCAAACTCCCCGGCTTGGCTATATTGATACAGGTTCTAGGTGTTATATTCGCTATGTATGGGGATCTGAATACAGAACTCCGAACCCACACCTGGTTCTGATGTGCAGTTTAACTTCCCTTTGTGCAAATCGACGACAATTTGATAGCTAACGGATAGACCCAACCCAGTCCCCTGACCCACAGGCTTAGTGGTAAAGAATGGGTCAAAAATGCGCGATCGCAACTCTTCAGGTATACCCACTCCATTATCAGCAATGCGAATAAATGCCAGGTTATTTTTAGTTAAACCAGTAGTAATTGTCAGTGTAGGTTCCTTAGCAGATTGCTGACATTCGGAGCTTTTTAGGGCATCAATAGCATTATTAAAGATATGCAAAAACACCTGATTTATCTGGCCAGCATAGCATTCAACTTTAGGCAAATCACCGTAATTTTTAATCACCACAATTTCCCGCTCTCCAGGTAAGGGTCGGAGGCGACTTGTCAAGACCATCAAAGTGCTATCAATCCCCTGATGAAGGTCTATTTCCTTAATTGCCGACTCATTCAATCGGGAAAAACTTTGCAGGGAGTTAACAATTTCCTGAATCCTTTTAGCACCATTCTGAATGGAATTAATCAACTGAGGAATATCAGTAATTAAAAAATTGAGATCAATCTCTTCGATTAATTCTGTAATTGCCAATGGTGGTTCTGTATAATATTGTCGATAGGATTCAATTAGCAACAGTAAATCCTGGGTATATTCTTCCAGGTGAGGCACATTACCAACAATAAATCCCACGGGATTATTAATTTCATGAGCCACCCCGGCCACCATTTGTCCCAAGCCAGACATTTTCTCGCTCTGAATTAGTTGGGTTTGGGTGCGTTTGAGTTTAGTTAAGGCTTTTTCTAGTTTCTCGGTCTGTTGTTGGAGGTGAATTTCCGCCCGTTTCCGCTCAGTAATATCCATAATCGTCCCAAACAGGCTGACAATTTGGTTATCGTGATTCAAAATGGCTTTAAACTTAATATGAACATAGCTAACTGAGTTTTCATCCTTGATAATTCTGGCTTCTGCCTGACAAGTAGTTCCATTATTGCGAGTTTCTGCTAGGGCTTTCTCAACCAATGGTCTATCTTCGGGGTGATAGCATTGCAGACATTGCTCTACGGAAGGTATACCCAAGGTCTGGTCTAAGCCCAAAATCCTAAATACCTCATCAGACCAAGTAAGTTCCCCAGTATCGATATCCAATTCCCAATTACCAATATGGGCTAATTCCTGGGCTTCCTGAAGATCGGAGGTGATTTCCCGCAGGCTGGCTTCGGCTTTTTTCCGGGATGTAATATCATTTAAAGATGCTACAGCACCCAAAACATTACCCCGACCATCTTTGATAGCACTAGCACGCAGTAACACCTGAAAGACACGGTTATTTTTAGCGCGGTGTTCGACTTCACCCACCCAGTTTTTGCCTTGGCTAATGACCGCAAAAATTTGTCGGGGAATTTGCGGGTCAGTATAAGCGCCAGATATCCCCCCAAATACTTGGTTAAATTCTTCTGGGGTTTCACACCCAAACATCTCAGAAAAGGCGGGATTTTGATAAAAGTGATTCCACTGTGCATCAGCCATAGCGATCGCATCACTAGAGCTTTCCACAGCCTGTTTATAAAGCATTAAGGTAGCTTCAGCCTGTTTGCGTTCGGTAACATCACGGCAAATACACACCACCCCAGCGGCACTTTTAGTTACAGACATCTCCTGGATGAAGAAACTACCATCTTGGCGACGACTACGGAGTTCTCCTTGCCATTCATTTTCAGCAGCAAAGACGGGAGAGACTTCTCGCCGGATATATTCTATCTCATCCCCATCATATAATTCCTGCCAAGTTTTGCCTAAAATCTCTTCAGCTTGGCTGTAGCCGAACATTTCTAAATAAGCACGGTTAACATAGGTAAATACTCCCTCGGAATTTTGTAAGGCGATACCGTCGGTGCTGGCTTCAATGGCGGCGAGTCGCTGTTTGAGTAGTTCCTCTTGTTGTAGGCGATCGCTAATATCATCTAATATTCCCAACACTCCAACTATATTTCCCTGGTGATTATCAAGGGGAATTTTGGTAGTTTCGACCAGAATTTCTTTTCCTTGGACTAGGTGGCGGGTTCCTCTGACTTTGATTTGAGGCGATTTTGAGGATATAACTTGGCGATCGAATTCCTGATACAATTTAGCCTCTTGAGGAGTCCAAGGTAAATCATCATCAGTTTTACCCACAATTTCTCTGGGGTCTTGTAATCCGACTTTCTCCGCAAATTGACGGTTACATCCCAAGTAAACAGAGTTACAGTCTTTCCAAAAAACGGCTTGAGGAACATAATCAATTACCATCTGTAACAGGTGGTGACAATTGATGGAATTGGACTGATTGGCAATCACATTAATTTTCTGCTGCTGTAATTTTTGCCTCAGACTGTGATTTTCCTGTTGCAGTTGGACTACATGACGACGTAATTCGGCAAGTTCCTCTTGCAGATGGTTGGTCGGTTCCACTTCTGAATAATCAGAACAATCACAAGAATTATTGGATAAGCTATCGTTAACGGTCAAATATACACCTGATATAGACCCATTTTCATTGTCGGACATTTGATTTTCCCTTGATGTCATCGGCGACTTAAATTTGCACCCACTTTCTCTAGCATCTGGTCTTGAGGAAATTATAGCTTGAGTCCTGAAAAAATATAGTTGTTCGGAGATGAAACCAAAATATTTTTTTGCCAAGTCTCCCCTAGGGGGGCATTTTTGAAGGCATCCCCAAAATTATACCCGCTAGTTTTAACCAAAAGATAATCTTAATGGCACAACATTTAACTTTTATCTATCCTAGGAAGTAGGTAATTTAACAACTGCTTCTAGCTTTGTTGAGTAGCAAAATGGGTAAGCTAGGCTGGCGTGGGGTTTGCACCCGGGCGGTCCGTAATGCTTCTGCTATCCATGTATTGCAATGTCTGAGAATGGAATAAACACCTTTGGCTTCATAAAAACTGTCTCTGATACCATAACCATAGCCGATTCTGATGGGATTTCCGGCGGAGTCAAGTTTAAAGGAATTTTGCAGAAAATCGACCAATTTTAAGTAATTATCCTCACTGATATTAAGGAGTTGTAAATCTTGTGCTACTGGGAGGGTCTGATATACTTGAACTCGCAAAACTGATGGAGTAGGTATAAATAATGCTTTGAGGGCGGTTGTCAATTGCAAATCAGCGAAGGTGGGAGATTCTAGGTAAACTTGGCGATCGCCCCAACCCATGGCTAGATATCGATAATTGCCAGAGGTTTGTCTCCCAACTTCTGATAAGTCGATAAACTGATGCCAGTCAAATACGGAGGTTTCCACTGGCACCAAGATATCTGTATGTAATATATTTCCGGTTATATAAATGGTTATATCACAACTTTTTTGCGAGGGTAAAATCCAGAAATAAGGCAAAAATAATGGCATGATTAAACATATCAAAAATGCCAGGATGGTGATAATTTTATATTTAGCTTTTGCGGGGAATTTTAGCTTAGATATAATCTTCACTGTGAAGGGGTTGATTGAGGGGCAAGGTGATTAAGGATGGAGGGGCGCGAAAAAGGGGTGCGAGTAAATCACACCCCATAATTGTACTGTCCTAAACTGGAATTGAGGTCAAGTTATTTGACAGCAACCACTTCTGATTCGGTGGGCTGTTCGGCTTCGATCGCAGTATTTTCGGTAATGATGTCATCATTAAGATCCAGGGAACCGCCAGGGGCTTCTGGGTGTTGGGTAGAAATAGCCATCCGGCGATAGGCATAAGCCCCACCAGCGGCAGCCAACCCAGCGACACCAGCAATGGCTGCGATCGCTTTATAGTCGGATTTAAAAAGGCTCATATTATGCCAGAAAGAGGTCAACTTAGTAGTTGCAGCCCCTTCATTAGCTTGACCTTTGCTGCTGAACACACAAGCGGTAGTCGCAGTAGCAGTCAAGGAAATGGTGGCGATCGCCATAGCAGATGCTAATACAGAAAGTCGCTTCATGTTGAATCAGTATGATAATAGTGGTCTACAAAACATTAGATAGATATGTTAGCAGCTAATTTTGATTTTGGGTGGTATCAAATTTGGCAAAATCAGAAAAAATCAGTAATTTTACCTTGTTCCACCATGAGAATTTGGCTTTGTTGCAACCACTGATGGTCAAAAGCGCCTAAATGGGTAGTAGTAATCAGAGTTTGAAATCGCTCAGAGATGGCTTGTAGAAGCTGATTTTGGCGATGGGGGTCAAGTTCTGCTAGTACATCGTCCAACAGAAGTAAAGGGGGTTCACCGATGACGGACTCAATGAGTTGCAATTCCGCCAACTTGAGGGCTAAAACCAAAGTCCGCTGCTGACCGGATGATCCATATTGGCGGGCGGGAGTTTGGTTAATGGTAAAAATGACATCATCACGGTGTGGACCCACTAGAGTCAACCCTTGAGAACGTTCGGCGATCGCTCTGGTGCTAATTTTGGTCAAAAATGCCTGTTGTACCTGTTCAGGAGGCCACCGAGACCACCTCTGTTGTTGTTTAGAAGGGGGTTCAATGTTAGGCTGATAGGTGATATTCAGGGTTTCCCTACTGCCACTAATACTTTGATGCCACATCCGCGCTAAAGGTTCGAGCCTTTCAATAACGCGATCGCGGCGACGGAGTACCCGCGCCCCAGCCACTGCCAATTGAGCATCCCAAACGGCTAATTCTTCCGGGGTAGTTCCTGCCATGGGTCCCCGTTTTAACAAAGCATTACGTTGTCGCAACACCCGGTTATATTGATCTAACATATAGGCATAAACTGGTTCTAGTTGAATCAGAAGCCGATCAAGCCAGTGGCGGCGTTCAGCGGGACTACCGCGCACAAGATCCAAATCCAGACTAGAAAACTGGACAACATTAAGGATACTGAGAAAATCAAGATGACGTTTGACCGATTGACCATTGATGGCAACTGTTCGGCGACCTTGACTCCTCAAAGTCAAAGCCAGGTCAAGTGTACCACTATCACGCTCAAGGGTAGCAGTAATTTGGGCGATCGCATGATTGTCCAAAACCAGATCGCGATCGCGGTTAACCCGATGACTTTTGAGGGTAGACAGCAATTCGACGGCTTCGAGTAGATTGGATTTGCCTTGAGCGTTGTTGCCCACTAAAATAGTTTTGGGAGCATCAAACGCCACGTCTTGAGCTTCGTAGTTGCGAAACTGTCGGAGATGTAGCGTTTTCAGATACATAGAGTCAGGAGAAAAAAAGATCCGGTCTTAATTGTCTCATCTAACCAGATAAATTCTTTCTGCTGCCACATCAGGGACGATCTTCACTATGTTATCTTAACTAAACTTGAGCAAACGTGCCATATCTAATCTATAACCCCGATACATCGAGTCCGGTCACTTATGAGTTAATGCGCGGTGTCAATACCATCGGGCGTAGCCGGGATAATACTATCTGTATTACAGATATGAGTCTGTCCCGACAACACGCCGTGATTGAGGTTCAGGACAACCGGGTAACTGTGAGCGATCGCAACAGCAGTAATCATGTGTTTGTCAATGAAGCCATGATCCAAAATTGTCAACTCAAAGATGGAGATGTACTCCGCTTAGGGAGGGTGGTGTTAAAATTTGTCGCCTCCGGTGTCACCTCCTCCCAAAAGTCTCCCCGTATTGAGCGATCGCCCACGGCTGTAGTTACCCAGTTTTCTCCCCGTTCAGATATGATTGGGATGCAGGATTTATTGGAACCCGAAGAACGAGATCGTCACTCAGTTCTTAATCTGCGGTCATCCGATACCCATTTACGAGCCGTAGATAAACTCAAAATATTATTAGATGTTAGCCAACAATTATCATCTCCAGAATCCACGAATAAACTACTTGATAAAATCCTAGATTTACTGTTTAAAATTATGGGGGTTGACCGCGCGGCAATTTTATTAGTAAATAACAAAACTAAAGCAATCGAAGAAAAAGCAGTTCGTTATCGTTCTCAAGTGTTAGAGGATGAATATTTTTATAGTAAAAGTATTACTAATACAGTCCTAGAAACTGGGAACGCCATCTTAACTTCAGATGCCCATGTAGACGAGCGTTTTCAGGATTGCGAGTCAATTATTTACCAGGGTATTCATGCTTCCGTGTGCGTTCCTCTCAAACCCAGAGACAAAGTAATTGGGGTTTTATATGTAGATAATCTATCGATGTCTGATGTTTATTCTAATGAAGATGTGGAGTTTTTAAGCACTTTAGCCAATCAAGCGGCTATTGCGATCGACAACGCCGAACTGCGCAAAAAAATGCAGGAAGAAGCGGTAATGCGTAACAAACTAGAGCAATTTTTTGCTCCGGCGGTGAGTCGCAAACTACGGGAAGAAGGCAAACTAGAAATTATCGAAGCTGAAGTTACCGCCTTATTTTCTGATATTACTCGCTTTACGCAAATGTCTTCTCGCCTGGAACCCCGCCAAGTAATATCTATGTTGAATGAATACTTTAAAGTCATGGTAGAGGATATTGTTTTCCCCTATCAAGGAACCTTAGAAAAATATATCGGTGATGCTTTAGTAGCCGTTTGGGGCGCTCCCTACGCCCGCAAAGATGATGTGGAAAGAGCAGTTAAAGCAGCCATTGATATGCAATGGGCTGTCCGCCGCATGAACGATCGCTGGACTAAGGATTATGCGGAACCTTTACAAATTCACATAGGCTTAAATACCGGACCCGTAGCGGCCGGAAATATCGGTTCTGAGCGATTGATACAATACGCCCACATTGGTGATACTATGAACGTTGCCAGCCGCATCTGTAGTGCGGCTCAAGCCGGAGAAATTATGATTTCTGCAAGTACATTTAAGAAACTGGGCGACCATAGTTTCCCCCTGGAAAAAATGCCCCATATTCGAGTGAAAGGTAAGGATCAAGCCCTCCAGCTTTACCGTCTTCATTGGGAAGAAGTTCATACCATTTCCCTATAATCTGGCGACTATTACCCGTTGATATGACCGGGGACGAACTCACAAAGCGCCTATATCCCCCCTATTAGGGCGATCGCTTTCCGTGGGCTGGTGGGAATCGTGGGTTAGGTTTAGGGTTAGGTTAGGGCGGGTGCAGCTAGTTGGCTGGTTTCTCCCGTGGCTGCTCTAGCACCCGCCCCTACTGGCGGTGGGAATCGTGGGTTAGGGCGGGTGCAGCTAGTGGGCTGGTTTCTCCCGTGGCTT
>NZ_JARPLU010000121.1:0-11043 GCF_032349615.1 Limnospira sp. PMC 1279.21
CTTTGAAAACCCGCCCTTGCGGGTTCCGCAGTCAGCCATAATTCCCGCAGGTAGGCTTTGAAAACCCGCCCTTGCGGGTTCCGCAGTCAGCCATAATTCCCGCAGGTAGGCTTTGAAAACCCGCCCTTGCGGGTTCCGCAGTCAGCCATAATTCCCGCAGGTAGGCTTTGAAAACCCGCCCTTGCGGGTTCCGCAGTCAGCCATAATTCCCGCAGGTAGGCTTTGAAAACCCGCCCTTGCGGGTTCCGCGATCAGCCATAATTCCCACAAATCAACTTTAAAAACCCCACCGACGACGATGCGCCTAAGACCATGCACCCCACAAACAGCACAGAACACGCGCCACCACGCGGCAGGTGCAAGTCCGCCTATCGGAAACACCAGCACCACTCGCACACAGACCATAGGACCCAAACACCAGCACGACTAGCACACAGCTCGAGTCTGATCGCCCGCCCCCAGCTTCACTTTAGCGCCTGCTGGTTTCCCGACAATTTCACCGCGTAACATTCGCCCCGCCGCTTCGAGTAATTGTTCTTCTAGGTAAGGCTTAGTAAAATAGCCTCTCGCGCCTAATTGATAAGCCATCTGGCGGTGTCTGTCAGCGCCCCTAGAAGTTAACATAGCAATAGGTAGACCTTCGAGTTGTGGGTCTTTCTGCATTCGCGAGAGAAGTTCCAAGCCGTCCATACGGGGCATTTCAATATCGCAGAAGACGATATCACAGGGTAAGCCAGATTTAAGTTTTTCCCAGGCTTCCTTACCGTCGCGGGCTTCTTCAACCCGATAGCCGGATTTTTCAAAGGTCATAGACAACAACGATCGCACTGTAATCGAATCATCAACAATCAGCACAGTCGGCTCAGTTTTAGAGGCGGGAGCATCTATGGGTTCACTGGGGAGATTATCATCCCATCTCATGGTTTCTACAGTTCGGCGTACCCGATCAGTAGCCAGGTCAATTAATTCTAAAACATCGGCGATCGCCACAATTTGACCATCCCCCAAAACAGTCGCCCCGGCGATACCAATAGGTTTAGGTACCGGACCTTCAAGCTGTTTAATTACGATTTCCTGTTCTACCAAAACCTGATCAACTTGAACAGCCAGATAATTAAGCGCCGCCCGTAGTACAATCACAGAAATCATATCCTCTTCGATATTCGCACCATAAACACCGCCGCGACCCAAATGGCGCTTATAGGTAAGTAATTCTCGCAGGTGGCGGAAAGGCAGCACCGAACCCCGCCATTCTAGGGTCTGTTTACCGTCTGGTCCTGTTTTAATTTGCTCACGAGGCACATCGATCATATCCTCCACCCCATCCATAGGGAAAGCAATCCGAGCCCGATCGCTAATACAACAAAGCGCCCGGGAGATACTCATATTGAGTGGGAGGCGGATCGTAAAGGTAGTTCCCTCTCCCAATACCGAATCGGTAGTAATATTGCCTCGAATTTCCGCCAAATTCGTCCGCACCACATCCATACCAACCCCTCTACCTGCAATATCACCCGCCTGATCCTGGGTAGTAAAACCCGGCAGGAAAAGCAAATTGTATGTATCATGGTCTGGCAGATTTGAAGCGGATTCCAGGGTCAATAAACCCTTCTGTATAGCTTTTTCCTTAACCCGATTCACATTAATTCCCGCCCCATCATCAGAAACCGATAACACCGTTTGGTTGCCTTGGTGGAAAACCTTAATGGTAATCTGACCCGTGGGCGACTTACCCGCCGCCTTACGGACTTCTGGGGATTCGATACCGTGAGCGATCGCATTATTTACCAAGTGAGTGAGAGGGTCGCGCAGTTTACCCAAAAGCATTTTATCTATGAGGGTATCTCGACCTTCCACCACCAATTCCGCCTGTTTACCACACTTAATCGACAGATCCCGCACCGGACGTTTCAGGCCATCGGTTGCCCCGGCGAACTGTTCCATTCTCGCTTTATTCAAGCCTTCCTGTAACTGATTAGTTACTTGGCGCAGTTGGCGACTCACCTGATCTGCTTCTTCCACCAAGAATTCAATATCAGCGGCCGACTCTCGCACCCGCACCACCAACTCAATAATTTCTTGAGAGAGTGTGTGGAAGGGGGTAAAGCGATCGAGTTCTGTGGAGTCAAAAGTGTTAGGATCTGATCTAGTCGGGTGTTCATCACCACCGCCATGATAACTTCCGTGGAAAGAAGCTGATTTTTGCCGATTAGACAATAGGGAAATTTCCAGCAGCGATCGCTCATAGAAATCCTGCATCCGCTGACCCACATCACTTAGCAGCGACACCTGATCCAGCAGGTTATCTAAAAACTGTCGCATCCTTTCTTGGTCTTGTTCCAGGCTATTGCGGTTAACCACCAGTTCCCCAATCAGGTTACTGAGATTATCCAATTCTTTCACCGGAACTTTAGCGATCGGATCAAACTTAGTAGTTTGAGATTTTTGATAAGACGGGCTATATTGGGCGGCTATGGGTTCTTCCAGCAGTTCAGCCAACTCCTTGAACTCATCATCCTCACAGGATCGAGCCCTCTGTTCTTCCCAGGTACTCGATTGCGCCCCTGGCGGTGCTGTTTCACCCAAAAGGCGATCGAGATCAGATAGCACCCCATCATCAGCATTATCATCATCAGTCGTATTTTGATCATCCGTAGACCCTAGCAAATCATCCAGGAGACTCAAATCATCTTCCCAATCACTATCTAACCCCACATCTGGAGTCGTGGTTATGTTGTCAGTTGTCTGCGACGAGGCTGGTAATGGTGTGCTTTCAGTTTTCGGTGCGTTACCCAGTTGGTCGGTTTTCCCAGTGTTTTTTTTGCTACCCAAGCTAACGCACTCTACGGTTTCCTCCGTGTCGCTACTACCAAACAAATCATCAAAATCAAACAAATCTGCAGTTCTATCATCCCACTTCGACTCAGGTGGCGTTTGAACCTGTTTGTCCTCAGCAATAGTGTCTACACTAGAGGTTAATTTGCCATTGTTGTTATCCTCACGGGCTAACACCTCAAACCAATCAAGATCCCCATCAGTCCCCCCATCTTGATTATCACTCTCCCAAGGATCCGGGGTATCTAATGATTGACCAATCCCTGTTGAACTTTCAGGCGCGACAGTTGTTTCCTGTTCCTCATCATCAAGTTCCAACAACTGTTGGATAAAATTATCCGGGTCATCATTACTACTTTTCTTGACAGGTTTAGAATCGGCTGGAGAATTTTCTGGGGTCGGTCGATCGCTTGATTCTAGTTCTTCTAACAGGAGGCTAGTTAAATCGTCATCATCATCAGAAACCGGCTTAAAGTTGCTTTCATTAGACGGCGGTTCATTGCTAAAAAAGCTGTCAAAATCTTCTGTATCACTGTTCAAGTCGGAAAGTTTATCAGCTTCTTCGAGCAGCCTTTCCTCTTCCCAAGCATCTTCAATACCGCCCCCATGACGATCAACCACCTCAAACAGATCCGCCAAACTTTTCAACTCTTCCGGTTGCATTTGCGGCCCTGGCGGGTGGCCGCTGTGTTCTTTTTCCATCTCCACATAATCAACCAATGGGAAATCATCTAGTATTGATTCTGATGTCTTCTCCGGTTCCAAATCAATCTCATCAGTTTCTTCTACTTCCGAGTTCGTAGTTAAATCTAATTCCGACCAAAATTCATCATCAGCCGTTAAAATTCCCTTACCATTCCCATTCCCATTATCTACAGGAGGCAGTAATTTTGACAACTCCGAATCTACCACTATTTCACTTTCTCTATTACTTAGCGCTAAATACTGAGCCTGTTTCATGCCAGTAATCACCACCGGAGCCAGAGTTTTATAGCTATTTGCCCCATAAGCGATCGCCTTTTCTACAGTGTCTAAAAATTGCACCCAGTGCATTTTATCAAAAGTTTCTCCACCCCTAGCCAATTCCCGACAAATTTCAATTAAGCGGTTTCTATTGGCGGTATTATCCGACTTTTTAAACAAATCCAGCATTTCCCGCAACCGTGAAGTTACATCACCACAAAAGAAAAGTTCTTCCGCACTATTGATCGCCTTAACTGTCACTTTCGGAGCAACCTTCACCGCCACTGGAGCCTGAGCCGGGGCTGTTTTCGGGACGCTAGTAGCACCTTCCGCCACTACACCATTTAGTTCCGATAGGTTTTTTAAATTATAGTTTAGTGCTTCAAAAACCGGCTCAACTTCCGTTAACAGGCTTTGGGAAGTTTCCTCTGTCAGTCCATAGGGACCCGACAGATTATCTATTAAAGCTTGCAGGGTATCAAATACTCGTAAAAATAGCGATTCTAGTTGTTGATCAACCTCAATATGAGATTGTTCCGTTATTTTTTCCAACGCTTTAAAGTTATCTTCCAGGCGATGGGCACTTTTTTGGATACTATGAAGACCGAGCATAGCTGCTCCCCCTTTCACCGAGTGAGCCGCCCGATACACCTCATATAATAGTTCTCGGTCTTCAATGGTACTTTGCAGATTCAGCAAGCCCTGTTCTATGGTATTGAGGTGGTCTCTCGCCTCCTCAATAAAGTAACCCATTATCCGTTGTTGTTGTTCTGGTTCCATGGCTTTTTAATAGTATAAATAAATGGACAATATTATTTTTTTAAAACTCAGACACTTACTCAGAAAATCACATTTTACGAGGGTTCATTAATCTTTGACTAGGAACTTTGGCTATTAATGTTCCGAAGGATCTACTCGGAACCTTTCCACCGAAGTTAGCAGATCTCGTGCTACTCCTACCAGGTTACTGAGGGCGCTGGCGACCCTTTGGGCTTCTTGGGATGTATCTTGGGCGCTTAGTTCTACCGCCTGCATTACTTCAGCCACCGCCCTAGCTGTTTCGTTTTGCTCCACCGTATCAGCCGTAATTGATCGCACCAAAACATCAATACGATTGGTTACTTGGATGATATCATCAAGCGATCGCTTCGCTTGTTCCGCCAGACGGGTCCCCTCAATTACTTGCTGGTTTCCTTCCTCCATTGCCATCATTACAGAACTGGTTTGGCTTTGGATCTGCATTACAATTTGTTCAATTTCCTTGAGGGACTTAGCCGACTTATCCGCCAGTTGTCGCACCTCATCAGCCACAATAGCAAAACCACGGCCTGCTTCTCCCGCCCTAGCCGCCTCAATACTAGCATTCAAAGCCAGTAAGTTAGTCCGCGAAGCAATATTAGAAATGATTGCGACAATTTTCGAGATTTCCTGAGAAGATTCAGCCAAACGCTTAACATCTCGCGTCGTTTCTGCCACTGTTTCCCTAATTTTCAAGATACCAGCCACAGTCATTTCTACCGCTTCACCACCCTTAGTTGCTACAGCCGCCGCCGTCCTGGCTACTTCCTCAGCTTCCTTGGCGCTATCTGCTACCCGTTGAATAGCATCAGTCAGCAGTTGCACCGAATTAAGAGTCGCGGCCAATTCCTCCGCTTGTCGCAAAGCATCCCCAGCCACATCTTTGGCAAAACTCGCACTATCCGTCGCTCCACGACTCACCTGACGAGCCGCTTGTTTCACCTGAACCACAATTTCCCGCAGGTTCTGAATTGTCAGGTTAAACGAGTCTGCTACCGCCCCCAGCACGTCTGCAGTCACCTCAGCGCTCACAGTCAAATCTCCTCGCGCCGCCCCTTCCACATCATCTAGGAGTCTAATCACTTGACGCTGGAGGTTTTCCTTAGCCTCCTCCTGTTCTTCCGCCTTCCGTTGAGCTTCCCTGGTGGTGCTTTCAATGAACTGAGCCATGTAGTTAAATTTAGCGCACATTTGCCCCAGTTCATCTTCCGCGTAGACATTCACACGGGCATTAAGGTTTCCTCGTGCGATCGCATCAAACTGTTTTTGCAGGTCGCCAGTCGCCTTCTCTAGCTGTTGGCTGGTAATACGGCCCATAGCAAAAGCCGTCCCAAAACTACTAGCCCCAGCCACAATAGTCATCAACCAACCTGAGCGGCGTAGATAGTTAACCACTTCCCCTTGATAACTACTAGCAGCAACCTTAGTAGCAATATTAGTAGCCACAGCCACAGCAATCAAAGTTACTAACCCACTCCCCAATGCTATATAAAAAGACTTAGATCTGAGCGGCTTATTTTCCAGGAAGGCAAATGAGCCCTGTTCTACCGAAATATTAGTATCAACCGAGTCTTCTGATAGGTTAGAAAATGCCGTGATCGCCTCCCTTTCTGTGGGAGTATTGAACACATCATCCTCGTAGATCGCCGAGCTATCGTTATCTGGGATACTGCTAGACCTTCCCAGGAAATTACTATCGAGGTCATCATCATCCAAGTCAGCGCTATCGGGCATAAAAGCATATCCCGCCGCATCTGGAATCCCAAAACCCTCTACATCATCAAACTCTTCAAAATCCTCTAAAAATTCGTTGACTTGAGAACCAGAGGTTTGATTTGTCTTGTTGTGGGCGATCGCACCATTAGCCGTCCCATTGCTTACAGTTGACTCTTCCAGGCTATCGAGGTCAAACGTATCCGGGATATCATCCAGTTCCAACTCCTCAGATACTGAATCATTAATTTTGTCCCCATCCAGATTGAAATCAGAGAAATTTTCTTCTTCCTCATCTAAATTATTATTTGGGGTCTTATTCAGGCTGATCTGATCAGGTTTCACCAATCCTTTACCGTTACCATTACCGTTAGTTTCTGCCACAGTTTGATGCCTAGCATCAGCCATATCTTCTAGGGGAGAAAAAATATCATCCTCCTCTAGTTCCAGTTCTCCGATATCCAGTTCATCCTGCACATCGCCCAAATCCGGCGGTTTAATTTCTTCGGCAACATTATCAACTATCGGTTCATTAGTTATCGGCCCATCAGTTAAAGGTAGATCTGTCAGGCTGAAATCGTCATCCAAATCATCCAAACTGTCTTGATGTTCTTGAGTCACCCCAGGGGTATTTGTCCCGGGGGAGTCTTTATGGGAATCATCGATTAAATCTTCCTCAAACAAGTCTTCTGATAGTTGTTCGAGGGAGCCACTCATGGGGTCTTCTGGATCTAATCCTTCCGTCAACACCAGTTCATCCTCTTCGTCCATCACAAAGGGATCTGATGTTTCTAGGTCAAAATTCAAGTCAGGGTCTTCTTCTTCCTCGTCAGTTTCTTGCCCCTGAGCAAAGGGGTTATTTAACGGGTTGGTTAGGTCCGGGTCTACCTCATCATCTAGGTCGAAGTTGGAATCATCTACCAGGGGATTAGCTTCTAATTCTAGGGGATTAAAGTTATCTTCTTCTAAGTCAAATTCATCTTCTAGGGAGTCATTTAGTTCTTCACCCCCTACACTGGCTTTACCATTCAAATTTTCCGGCTCTAGTTCATCTGCAGATCTATCTAAGTCCCCGAGGTCGTCGTCGATCGCCTCTAAGTTTTCCTCTGTTCCTTCCTCAAATTCGAGGTTACTTAGTTCATCTAAATCATCCAAGGCTGACGATATATCTATTTCTTCCATGCCCATATCTTCGTCATCATACAAATCCAGAGCATCATCCAGGGTTTCTATAGTTGCCGAGGGTTTTTGGGGATATTTCCCTAGTTGTTGGGATGCTGCCGTTAATTCTTCCAACTCATCTAATTGTTCATCGATCGCATTTAGATCTAGTTCTTCTTCCAAATCAAAATCGAGGGAACCGTTAGCATCATCACCTACCGAGCTCAAATCCTCTAGGATAGTTTCTTGAGCATCATCAAACTCATCATCAAACTCATCATCCAAGCTAATATCTCCCAAAGACGAACCGGTCTCCGAGTCCTCGCAGAATTGACTAGCTTCTGTCAAGTAGTCTTCCGCCTGTTCCACCAGTGCCGGGTCTTCCGTCAGGCTAAGGACCACCTCATATTGTTCCCGTGCCACATCGTATTGTTGTAAACCGTAGTAAATGTGACCACACAGGAGGCGAGCGAATGGGTCTTCCGGGTAGTCTTCCACTAATTTATAGACTAAAGTAGCCGCCTCGTCCAATTTTCCATCTGTGTAGGCTGCCTCAGTTTTTTGGTACTCCTGCAGATATTCTGCACTTGCTGTCATTGGCCATTCCCCTTACGACTCTATAAAGTTACCGCAAAAATTACATTTAAAACTTAAAACAACTGTATTAGCTTAGTTAGTATCTTGATTACTGCTTGGGCAAATGTTGGACTGATGATGACCACAACCCCCTCAATTGTAATCATCCTGAGCCACAATTAGTTATATTATAGTGATGCAGATAGCTGTATTGGTTCAATCACCTTGTATACAGCTTATTTATACTGCCCACCGAGCCGATCGCAAAACGGCAATTTGGTCTAACAGGCGCAAAGGTTTATCTGGTGAATCCTCCAGAACCCACTCCCCTTTTATATAGGGAGCCATGCTATCGGGAACCTGAACTGGCGTTCTCATTTTTTCTATGGGTAGCCAGTCCATAGCCGTCAGATTGTTTATCGACTCTACTGCTAAACCCAACATAGTATCTTGGTCTTCTACGGCAATTACGGGAATTTCCGTGCGATCGGTGTTTAATTGCATTGTATCTCCCAAAAACTGTCCTAGATCAGCCACCCAAACCACTCGTCCCCTCAAGTTGAGAGTCCCCAACAGTAGGGATGATACATTGGGAATGGGAGTAATGCGGTCAATTGATTGAGATAGGACTTCTTTGATACCCATAGCGGGCAAGGCAAATTCGGCACCCGATGCCACAAAAAAACGCAGATGCAACTCACCCTCTGGGGTTTCTAGCTCCTGAAACTCGGAGCCGTCTGCACCTTGACCCGTGATAAAATCGGGACTTCCAACCATTACCCCTCACCTACCCCCTTAATAGCTGTTTAACCGTCCCTACCAGTTCAGTCGGCTGAAATGGTTTGGCGATATAAGCATCTGCCCCCTGTTTCATGCCCCAATATCGATCGAACTCCTCTCCCTTGGAAGAACACATCACAATGGCAATTTTTTGAGTTTTCGGATCAGACTTGAGACGGCGACACAGTTCGTAGCCATTCATGCGAGGCATTACAATATCCAACACCACTAGATCGGGAGAGATTTGTTGAACTTGTTCTAGTGCCTCTACACCGTCGCTTGCTACCGCGACTTTTAAGCCACTTTCTCTCAGGAGATTTGAGATCATCTCCCGTTGTGTCACACTGTCTTCTACAACCATAATTGTATTCATACTATCTTGCTGAGTTGCTGGGTTCTAAGTTAACTGAGGCAGGGCGCGGAGGGACTGGGGCATTTCCAATATAATTCGGCCAACCCTCAGCTCCGAGACATTCCAGTTACAAGCCATTGGCTTTATTGCAACCGCGATATTCCACCCGCAGAGTTGATTTGATCAAATCCTTAATGCGAATGGATTTAATCTCAAGTATACCTAAGTTCGCCACCTATTGATTACACTTTGAAATCAGACCGAATAAGACTCCTCCGAGTCAAGAGAAGGCCACTTATGGGAAAAAGTCTCGGCGAGTTGACTTTCTAGCTTCCGGGAATGACCGTCGGCTGTACCCACATAGTTTTCTACCAGCGTCAGTAACTCCCTCTTGCTAAACGGTTTGGTCAGATAATTGGTCGCTCTCACCATTCGGGCTTTGAGGCGATCGATAAATCCATCAATGCCTGTTAGCATGATAATCGGAGTTTCCCGAAAAGCACTAGAACTTCGCAACATCGCGCAAATTTCATATCCATTTAGTTCCGGCATGGCGATATCGCATAAAATCAGATCTGGTTTCAGTTGGAACACTTGACTTAATGCCTTCAGGGGATGACCTATAGCCGTCGCCTCGTAGCCATGCTCCGTTAAGATTAACTCTACTGTCTCCCGAATTACGCGATCGTCATCAATACAGACAATGCGGGGAACCTTACTCTCGAACTGAGAACGGGGGTACGGACTTGGTTCGGTCGGCCGAAAGCGCAGTTGCACAAAACCCTGTTGTAAAAAAGGATAGATCGCCTTGGTGACTGCGACAATATCTCGGTTCAAATAACGGGAAATTTGTCGGAAAGTCGTTTTTCCGTCCGCCCAACGGGTTAAAGTTTCAAAGACATTGGGACGCACTACTTGTCTAAGTTTGTCTGGGTCTAAAATGAGGGGGCACTGACTGGGGGATTGGATATGGGGGTGAAAAGTTTTCCACTCCTGCACCTGTTTCATAATTTTAGGTAACACCGTGTTGATTTGTAAAGTCATTAATTGCGGTGCTAGGGGTGAACCCATTTCAAAGTTAAAAGCCCCGTGGTGAAGGCTGAGAAGGTCGAATAGGGTTTCGGAAATCATCCCATGGAGAATGCTGCGCCCCTGGGTGGGGGTAATCGCGTTTTGTTCTAGTAGCACCCACAAATAGCCGTATTCGGGCGCGTTAACTGCCGTAATTGACGGCACTTCTAACTCATTGAGGACTTCTGTTAACTTGTAGCGGTACAGGTAGTCCCGCAGTCTTTTCAGGCTACCCTCGCTTTCCCCAGCATAGACAATTCTACCGTTGGAGCAAAAAACTAGCCAGCAGTGACTCTTCAAGCGATCGCTATATTTTTCCGAAACTACCGAGGCGGCGGGGCTATAGGCTTCCACCATTAACTGACCGGTGCGTTGACCGACTTCGACCAACTGCAATATACTGCGGATATCGATTTCATTTAAAGAGCCTTGCATGAAGCCGCTTGGCCTCCTGACGATCGCTTAAATTTTTTTAATGTCCTCATACAACTCAATTAATGGGATTGAGGAGGGTAAGGGCAACATTACTGTCTTACACTCTCGTTAGGATAGCATAAATAGTGAATTAACTCAATCCATCGTGGTGGATAATGTATAATGGACAATTGATAATGGTGGACGCGGGTTCTCCCAGGACTTGACCTCCTCTGGGTAATACCCCATCACTTGCCCCCCGGCAATAATCAAGAATTGTGAATAATTAATAATTAATAATTAATAATTAATAATTAATTATTCCATTGATAATGGTGGACGCGGGTTCTCCCAGGACTTGACCTCCTCTGGGTAATACC
>NZ_JARPLU010000121.1:11053-16007 GCF_032349615.1 Limnospira sp. PMC 1279.21
CCATCACTTGCCCCCCGGCAATAATCAAGAATTGTTAATTGTTAATTGTTAATTGTTAATTATTAATTGCTTATGGCTACTTTGAATTTGAAACCTTCCCACAAGGCGGTAAAGTCCTATTACCAAACATTACAAAACTTCCAGAAGTTGGGGGCGGCTAATGAAGGGGCGGTTAAAGTCGCTTTTGCCGATTTGTTAACTTCCTGTTGTCAGCAGTTTAATTGGATTTTGGTACAGGAAAACAGCCTGAAGTTGACCGACACAAAACGGATTCAAGTTGATGGGTTATTTGTCCGAGATGATACCCTAAAACATGGCATTTGGGAAGCTAAAGACACCGCCGACGACTTACCCAAAGAAGTACAAAAGAAATTTGCCAAAGGCTACCCCAAAGATAACATTATTTTTCAGTCCCCTGACCGGGTGATTATTTGGCAAGGGGGAAAACAAGTCTATGACCAGGATATCACCAAACCGGAAGCCTTGGTCGAAAGTCTAAAGTTGTTTTTTGAATATCGCCCACCCCAAATCGAAAATTGGGAGAAAGCCGCGGCCGAATTTGGCGATAAAGTGCGCGGGTTGGGGGAAAAACTGGTTGATTTAATCGAGAGTCAACGCAAAACTAATCCCCAGTTTATTGGGGCTTTTCAAGGGTTTAGTAACCTGTGCCGTCAGTCGATTAATCCTAATATTTCTGATGCGGCTGTGGAAGAGATGCTGATTCAGCATTTACTCACGGAAAGGATTTTCCGACAGATTTTTAATAACCCCGATTTTACCCGGCGCAATATTATCGCCGTGGAAATTGAGAAGGTGATCGAGGCTTTAACCTCCAAGTCCTTTAGTCGCGCTCATTTTCTGGGAGATGTTGATTATTTTTATCGCGCCTTAGAAGAGGCTGCGGCTACTATTACTGAGTATAGCGAAAAGCAGCATTTTTTAAACACGGTTTATGAAAGGTTTTTCCAAGGGTTTGCGGTCAATGTCGCCGATACCCATGGAATTGTTTACACGCCTCAGAGTATTGTCGATTTTATGGTGAGAAGTGTTGATGAGATTCTCCGCACGGAGTTTAAGAAATCTCTGAGTGATAAAGGGGTGCATATTCTTGACCCGTTTGTGGGGACGGGTAACTTTATTATGCGGATAATGCGGGAGATTAGAAAAACTGCCTTATCTCATAAGTATCAGCAGGAGTTACACTGCAATGAGGTGATGTTATTACCCTATTATATCGCTTCGATGAATATTGAGCATGAATATTTGACGGCAACGGGACAATATCAGCCTTTTGACGGGATTTGTTTGGTGGATACTTTCTCGGTGCAAGAAGCATTACAACTCGATTTATTTACTCCCCAAAATACCCAACGGGTCAAGCAGCAGCAAAGTTCCCCCATTTTTGTGGTCATTGGCAACCCTCCCTATAATGCGTGGCAGCAAAATTAAAACGACAATAACAAAAACCGCAAATATAGCCAAAGGGGAGGAGTTGATCAACGGGTGGCGGAAACTTATGCGAAAGACTCGAAAGCCACCTTAAAAAATTCTCTATATGACCCCTACGTTAAGGCGTTTCGCTGGGCGGCTGATAGAATTGAAGATGAGGGAATTGTGGCATTTGTCAGCAATAACAGCTTTATTGATGCGATCGCTTTTGATGGAATGCGGCAGCATTTAGCCCAAGATTTTGACGCAATTTATATTTTAGATTTGGGGGGTAATATCAGAAAAAATGCCAGCAATCAACCGATTTATAATGTTTTTGATATCAAAGTAGGGGTGAGTATTAACCTGTTGATTAAAAAGAAGGAAGGTAACAAATCTCCGGGTAAAATTTATTATGCAGCGGTGGGTGAGTTTTGGCGGAAACAGGAAAAATACGATTATTTAGAAAAATGTCAGCATTTGGGTGGGGTAGACTGGGAAGAGATTAAACCGGACAAAAAACATACCTGGTTAACCGCAGGGTTGCAGGCGGATTTTGAAACCTTTATCCCCATGGGAAGCAAGAAAACCAAAGCCGCCAAAGGAGACGCAACGGGGGCGATTTTTAAGATTTATAGCCGAGGGGCTGAAACTGCACGGGATGACTGGGCGTATAACTTTAATCCTGATGAATTAGCCGCCAATATTCAAAGGATGATCGCCACCTATAATGAACAAACCAGGAAATGGCATGATTGTCAAGATCCATCAGTTAATCTCGATGATTTTGTTATATCTGATGATACGAAAATTAAATGGAGTAGTCGCCTTAAAGAATGTCTGAAAGCCAATATAACTACGCAGTTTATCCCCGAAAACGTAAGAAATTCTCTATATCGTCCATTTTGTTTTCAGTTTTTATATTTCGATGAAGTTTTAACTCATCGTCGCGGTCAATTTCCCTACATATTCCCCACCCCGGAGACAGAGAAAGAGAATCGGGTGATTTGTATAGTGAATGAAGCGCAAATACCATTTTCATCACAAATCACAAACTATATTCCTTGTCTTCATTATGGTGGACGACAAACCCAATGTTTCCCTTTCTATACTTATGACGAAGACGGAAATAACCGCCAGGAAAACATCACGGACTGGGCGTTAGATGCTTTTCGGGAAGAATACGAAAACCCGGCTATCAGTAAATGGGATATTTTCTATTATATATATGGTTTGTTACACCATCCCAGGTATCGGGAAAAATACGCGGACAACCTGAAAAGGGAGATAGCGCGCATTCCCTACGCCCCCGACTTTGAGAGTTTTGCCAAAGCGGGAAAACGTCTAGCGGAAATTCATCTAAACTATGAAAAGCAACCGGAATATCCGCTGGAATTTATCGAAAATGATGAGGTCGCGTTAAATTGGCGTGTCGAAAAGATGAAACTGAGTAAAGATAAAACCCAGTTAATTTATAACGAGTTTCTGACGTTGGCGGGTATTCCCCGGGAAGTGTTTGCATATCGCCTGGGGAACCGATCAGCTTTAGATTGGATTATTGACCGCTATCAGGTTAAAATAGATAAACGCAGTGGTATTGAAAATGACCCCAACCGCTTAGACGATGAACAATATATTGTGAGGTTAATTGGTCAGGTGATTACAGTTAGCTTAGAAACCGTGGATATTGTCAATCAATTACCCTCCCTGGAATAAGGAAAAGATGATCGTCTACCCCCAGCCATATCGGTGAGTTATGGAAACCTGGGGGGAACTGTTGACAAATATCACCATGGCTGGTAGGTTAAAAGGGGGGGTAAAAATCAGCCTGTTTTGAGATTGCCCACAGAGGGGAAGATTCCCGAAATATCTACCCGCGAAAATCCTAGGAAGTTTACCCGTTGACGGGACTGGCGCAAATTGATGTGGTGGCTGAAGTGTTCGCTGATGACCATATTACCGCTGACCGTAACAGTGGGATTAATCGAAGTAGGAATTACCCCACCATCCCCCGATCGCATTCAGGAATTAACATCGTTTTTGGGTGCGGTCACGATTCCCACAGGTTTCCGATTTGAGGATACAGAAGTGGGGGGACTGTCGGGAATAACTTATAACCGGCAAAAAGATGTATATTATGCGGTGTCGGACTCCCAAGGCGATCGCGGTGACGCGAGATTTTACACGCTGAAATTGCACTGGAGTGGGGACCCTTTCCAATTAGAAGGGGTGGAAGTAATAGGAGTAAGGCGGATATTAGACGCCAACGGGGAAGCCTTCCCATTGTATAGTTTAGACCCGGAAGGAATTGCTTTTACGGGAGAAACGGTTTGGATTGCTTCGGAAGGAAATATAGCGGCGGGTTATCCTCCGTTTATCAAGGAGTTTTCCCTAGAGTCGGGTCGCCAACTAAGTGAATTACCCATCCCAAAACAATTGTTTTCGCCAGATAATCCTAATATAGGAGTGAGAAATAATCTGGCTACGGAAAGCCTGACCCTAACCCCGGACGGAAAAACTCTATTTACAGCTACGGAAAATGCTTTAATTCAAGACGGACCGGCGACGACGGTTAAGGAAGGAAGCCCTAGCCGGATAATTCGCTATAATTTGGAGACGGGTTTAGTAGATGGTCAGTTTCTGTATATGACAGAAGCGATCGCGGGTAGTTCCCTGATGTCTGAGACGTTACAGCTTAACAGACTGGTGGAGTTGCTGGCTGTGAGTGAGAGGCGATCGCTGGCTATGGAAAGGTCATTTTCCCTAGACCGGGGATTTGTGATCCGCCTGTTTGAGGTATCGGTGAAGGAAGCGACGGATATTAGGTCCTTGGACAGCCTGCGAAACCAATTAGAGGGAATTACCCCGGTTAGCAAAACTCCGGTATTGATTCCCCCAGAGATACAGGCTGAGGTAATCTGGGATAATCTGGAGGGGATGACTTTTGGGCCAACTCTCCCGGACGGAAGGCGATCGCTAATCATGGTCAGCGACAACAATTTCCACCCGCTACTACACACCCGGATCGTAGTTTTTGCGATCGACCGCGAATATAGCGCGAAACCCTATCAGCAAAGGGTTTGGGAGTGGATAGAAAATTTTTTCGGTTCAGGGGTTGACAAAACCGGGAATTAAGCTGATAATAGATCTTGTGCTTAAAACAAAGCACGCGCACCTAAAAACAAATTAGGGTCTATAAATAGGGGACTGTAGTTCAATTGGTTAGAGCACCGCCCTGTCACGGCGGAAGTTGCGGGTTCGAGCCCCGTCAGTCCCGTTATAAATAATTAACAATTAACAATTAATAATTAACAATTAATAATTAACAATTAATGCTGCGCCGTTGATTGATTTCTGGGAAGGCAATGGGCAATGGGCGATGGCTGGGGATAAAATCATCAATGCGATCGCGCTTATTATAGGTTTAATTCAAGCATTTTCTGGGATGCGATCGCTATGGCATCTTCACGGGTGGATATTTGACCCTCAGCCTTAGCAATTTGTATCTCTTGGAGTAGATCCCCTG
>NZ_JARPLU010000122.1:0-15731 GCF_032349615.1 Limnospira sp. PMC 1279.21
GGAAAAGTTGCTGCCAGCACCGCACAGTATTTGTTCAAATCGTACTTATTCTTTTTAGGATTATCCATCCAATAGCGCAAACAGCTATTGCGGACAAACTGCGCTGTACGAATGGCTTCAGCTACTGCGATGAACTGGCTTGATTTTCCGTAGGTTTTGAACTCAAAAACTAGCATGGCTCTACCTCCTATCTTATGCTAACGCCATCAGCACAAAACATTCGATATTGCCACAAAAATTTACAATTAAAGCCGTCCTAGAAGGACGGGGTTTTAGACCCAGTTTCTTGATAAAAATACCCCCGTACAGAAAATTACGAACATTCCCAGGGAGACATCACGGGTTGATTTAGTTTTCCAGGTTTTAATTGCTTGGGGAAGAAATGCAATAGTCGTCAGCATCCCCGCTAATAGCCCAATTCCAGTAATTGTGTTCATAAATTGATGAGCCAGTCCTGTGCTTAATTCAATAAAAATCCCACCCAAAACGAGTGGGATATTATCAACACTTGAGTATTAACACTCAGATTTTATGGTTCTTAAAATTAGAGTGCAGAACCCACACCGACGTAAGCCCCATAGAAAAACAGACCAACCACAACCAGAACACCAGTTCCGGCTACCGTGGCGATTAACCAAAGGGGAAGTTTAGCATCTCCAGACACAGCTTTATACCTCTCTATTCAAAATTGAAATTACTGGGGAAAAGGGTAAATATCTCCAAGGTATAATGGTACTTCTAGTTAGTTAAAGAAATAACTAGAAAACAGGATACCCAGGACAAAAATCAACAGCAAGCCCAGATACAGAGAGGTTCTGTTCAGTTCAACAGGCTGCTTATTGGGGTTACGACTACGATCCATGTATGTCTCCTATCGTTGAATAAACTGCATAGCGGCGATCGCACCCAGGAAGAAAACTGTAGGAACAGCCAGGGTGTGTACAGCCAACCAGCGAACCGTAAAAATCGGATAAGTTATCGGTTGGTTTTGATTTGCATTCGTCATGTTTTTAAGTTCTCCTGGATCTACTTACCAATAAATTGATCAATTTGTGTCTTGCTATCTTGGCGTTCAGTGATAATCGGTAGTTCCTGGCGCTCTTGAGTAAAATACTCATTAGGGCGAGGTGTACCAAAAGCATCATAAGCCAATCCGGTGCTGACAAATAACCATCCAGCAATAAACAAAGCCGGAATTGTCAGACTATGAATCACCCAATAACGGACACTTGTAATAATGTCACCAAACGGACGCTCACCAGTAGTACCTGCCATTTAAGTCTCTCCTGTTAACAAATCCACAACTTACAGACTCTCAATCATATTATAATAGGGTAGAGAGTCACTGATAACAAGCCAATTTTACCAACATTTTTTAAAGGCTGGTTTTGCTCTCAACTAGATGCTGAGGTGTTTCCGGTGTATCTAAGTAATGTTCCCCGTTGACCGAGTATAAATCCCCGTTCAGGACTGATAAACTCAATGCGGTAAAAATTCGAGGGAATATCTTCAACTTCCCTATCTTTTTGCCAGGCTTCACCCCCATCAAAACTACAGAGAAGGTTTCCACTACCGCCAGCGACCCAAATCTCCTCTGGGGTACGATAAGCCAAATCGAGTAATCCCCAACTGGTGGAAAACTCTGGCTTAATAGGATCACTCCACTCTTCAGGATCATTAGGATCGCTAAATCGGATTTCACCGCCGCGCGCTAACATCCACAGGCGGTTATCCTGACCAAAGCCAATTTTTTCTAGGCGTTTAGAACTATAGCGAATGTGGGGAGTCCAAGAGGTCTGTCCCGGTTCCCAAGTCGAGTAAAAATTACCCTTAGCCGAAACGGTAACATATTCGCCTTGTTCCGAGCGAGACAAGCTGCGAATCACCCCCACAGCATCTTCTACCATAGCTTGCCAAGTTTTACCGCCATCTTTAGTTTGATAGATGGCTCCGACATTAGTAGTCATTTCCGCCGCACTAGGTCCGAGGGCGACAATATTATTAGGAGCGCCGGGGAGTTTATTGCTGAGGGCGATGCGAGTCCAGGACTTACCGCCATCAGTGCTATGGAGAAGTACAGAAGGCTCACCGACAATCCATCCCTCCGAGCCACTAAAGCTAACAGAGGTCAGCAGAAGATTAGGTTCATCGAGATCTAGCTGTTTAGTTTCCCAGGTCTTACCCCCATCGTAAGTTTCTAACAAAGTGGCATTGCTACCGACAATCCAACCATGATCGGAGTTATCGACAAAATCGATATCAAATAACTTGGCATCTGTAGCCACCGGGACTAATTCCCAAGGATTATAGCTAACATCTGGCAGATAGTCACAACTTGCACAGAACAAAGCCACAGCTATCAAAATCGCCAATTTTTTCAAAAATTTAGGGAACTGCATTTGATTCAATCTGGTTAAATCCCTTAACGTAAACCATACAAACTAATAAAAAACAGAAATGCCAAAGCCAGCCCGCCAAAAATGAGAAGACTTTTCTGTTGAGAGGTTAGGGTATTGACTCCCAGACCAAACCCGAGATTCTCCTCAAATCCAGACGGACCGGAGGAGGAGCCAATATTCCTAAATTGGCTACGGGGCGCACCGCAAACGGGACAACGCCACCTAGCTGGCAGATCTTCAAATTCAGTACCTGGGGGAATATTGCCTGTAGAACTGCCTTTGGAGGGTTCATAGACGTAACCGCAGGCGTTACATTCATATCGGTCTGGGGATTTGACTTCAGTGGCTGGCTCACTCATAGTACGGACGGTCGGGGAGTTAATTATTAAAAGTCTATTACATAATATTACAGAACCTGACAAAGTTAAATCAATCTGTGGCGATCGCCCAAAATCCTCGAAATCCCCAAAATCCCCAAAATCCTCGAAATCCCCAAAATCCCCAAAATCCTCGAAATCCCCAAAATCCCCAAAATACCCAAAATACCCAAAATACCCAAAATACCCAAAATACCCAAAAATCTCAACAGTCCCCAAAATCCCCAAAATCCCCAAAAGCCAGTCAACAGGTTCAGCCCTGTTGGTAAGGGCGATAATCGCGGATTTCTGTTAAGATCCAACGAGAGCGATCGCGATCATCTAGTCCCACTGAACCGATCAGATCTTTGATTTATCGGTACAAGTGATCCAATAATATAAAGAACCGGTTACCAAAACTATAACTCTGCTGATCTACTGTGTTTTTTCTGAACGGTTACGAATATTTCCTGGGCTTCCTAATCATCTGTAGCCTAGTCCCGATACTAGCTCTAGGAGCCTCCAAAATCCTCCGACCCCAAAGTAGAAGCGCCACTCGTCGCATAACCTACGAGTCTGGCTGTGAACCCATAGGGGGGGCTTGGATTCAATTCAACATCCGCTACTATATGTTTGCCCTAGTCTTTGTCATCTTTGATGTAGAGACAGTATTTCTGTACCCCTGGGCGGTAGCATTTCATAGGTTAGGCCTACTAGCCTTCATAGAAGCACTCATCTTTATTACCATCCTAGTCATTGCTTTAGTGTACGCATGGCGCAAGGGTGCGTTGGAATGGTCATAGGTACGGTATTACAGGTTATAAAAATATGACAACTCAAAGTCCTTCACCGAATACAACTATCATCAACCCCATTGAGCGACCCCAGGTAACTGAGGAATTGTCGGAAAATGTGATCCTGACCACGGTTGATGATCTCTACAACTGGGCTAGATTATCTAGTCTGTGGCCGTTGCTCTATGGGACTGCCTGTTGTTTTATTGAATTTGCGGGTCTAATTGGTTCGCGGTTTGACTTCGATCGCTTTGGATTGGTGCCACGGTCTAGCCCCAGACAAGCGGATCTGTTAATTACGGCGGGAACCATCACCATGAAATATTCCCCCATGTTGGTCAGGCTTTACGAACAAATGCCGGAACCCAAATATGTGATTGCTATGGGAGCGTGTACCGTCACCGGGGGAATGTTTAGCATGGACTCCCCCACCGCAGTGCGGGGGGTAGATAAGCTGATCCCGGTAGATGTTTACATCCCCGGCTGTCCTCCTCGCCCAGAAGCGATCATTGATGCGATTATTAAACTACGCAAGAAAATCGCTAACGAATCATTCCAGGAGCGGGGAAATCTCCAACAGACCCATCGCTACTATACGCGATCGCATAATCTGAAAGTAGTCGAACCGATTTTAACCGGGGAATACTTAGAATCAACTACCCGTCAAGTCCCCCCGAAACAACTGACCGAGGCGATCGGGATGCCTGTGCCTCCCGCCCTACAAACCGAACCCATGAAAAAGGAGGAACAGCGTGGCTGAGACCGAAACCGAAGCCCCCATCATTGAAGCCGGACTCGTCTCCCAGTGGTTAAGTCAGAATGGATTTGACCATGAATTTCTGGGTCCCAATCATGTGGGAGTCGAGATGATTAAAGTAGACCGGGATTATTTAATTCCCCTAGCTACTGCCTTATATGCCTATGGTTTCAACTATCTACGGTGTCAGTGTGCCTATGATATGGGACCAGGGGAAGATTTAGTCAGCACCTACCATCTCGCCAAAGTTCAGAACAATGTGGAACAACTAGAGGAAGTTTGCGTCAAAGTTTTCGTTCCCCGAAGCGACCCAAAAGTTCCCTCAGTTTATTGGATTTGGAAGGCAGCGGACTTCCAAGAACGCGAGTCCTATGATATGTATGGTATCGTCTACGAAGGCCATCCTAACCTGAAGCGGATTTTAATGCCAGAAGATTGGGTAGGCTGGCCACTTCGGAAAGACTATATCTCGCCAGACTTCCATGAATTGCAAGATGCGTATTAGTGGATTAGTGGAGTGTTATAGTTTTTTTCAGGTCAGACCATAACCGTTATGGTTGTTGACTGTTAAGAACAGTGGGTAGCCCTAGAGCGCCCACCACTCCCCTGGGGCGGAAATGAGGATGTCCCCCATTCACAACCCAATTGCAATCTTTCTCAAAAGTCTGGTATATTTTCTTAGGCTCATGCTGTTATATTCAATGTGGTCTTAAGAATACGCACTCAGAGCAAGCGAGTGTATTCTGTTGGGATTAAGTCAAGGAACATAGACTTGATCTTGCAAAAACTGTCTTAGTCCAACATTTTGGTGGAGGAGTTCAAGCTAATGTCAAACCTTACAGGTACTAGTTTTATAGATGTCAACCGCACTGGCGTATTCGATCCTGGTGATCTGCCAATAGCTAATGCTGCGGTATTCACAGATTTGCCGCCTTTTGATGGTATATACCAACCGGATCAAGGTGAACGGAGCGCCATTACTGGTCAGGATGGCAGCTTTGTAATCACTGATTTACAGACTTTAGGAGCCGGTACTCCGTTCCAACTGCAACAAATCCCTCCTGCTGATGGTAGTGTCAGCAGTCCTGGGAACAACCTACCCCTCCCTTTCACCGTTCCCGCCGATCCGACCCAGAACATAGGCCCAGTTGCCATTGCTAACTTGCCTCCCGATGTCCCTGTACCTTCAGTTCCCCCCATTACCAGCAAGGGTAACATCCAAGGTCGGACTTTCGTAGATAACAATGTTGATGGCATCTTTAATCTTGACGAACCTGTTGTCGGTGGTATTCCTCTGTTCCTTGACTTAGACGGTAACGGAGCCTGGACAGCCAACGAACCTATTACAGTAAGCCGTCCCGATGGTTCTTATTCCTTCAATAATCTGACTCCGGGAACCTACCAACTGCGGCCCCTATTGCCTGGGAACGACGTACCCCCAGGATTAGGTGGTGTAACTAGCTTTGCAGATAGATTAGTTGCCACTAATGATGATCCAAAATTAGTTAACGTTTCAGCCGGTGCTGTTACCTTCCAGGACTTGGGCTATGTAGTTCCCGGAAGCATCTACGGTTTCGTAGTTTCCGACTTAAACAGTAACGGTGTTGCCGATCCCGGAGAAGCAGGTATCCCTGGCATTACGGTGTCTGGCGGCGGAAGAACTGCGGTTACAGATGCCAATGGTTTCTACATCCTTGATGTAGATGCGAGATTCCCCACCTTCTCGGATGCGGAGTTAGCCCAAAATCCCTACCTACACTATGTACTTTCCAACGAGCCTGGGTTGTTGACAGAAAGTTTTGCAGTCGAGGTGGTTAATCCTCCTGGTAACTTGGTAGCTACCGGACCTGATCCTGATTTTGATGTGGCTTTGGGTCGTGGTGGAGCCGCACAAAAGAACTTTTTCTTTAACGTTCCCCCCAGCCTGGTGGGAGGTCCTGGAGTTCCAGATAGTATCACTGGCTTTGTGTTCACCGATGTTAACATTGACAGTGCCTACCAAGTTGGTGAACCCCTCCTGGAAGGTGTAACCGTTTACCTGGATCTGAATAAAGACGGACAGTTAAACAGCGGTCCCCTGCGTGACCCAGTAACTGGGGCTGTGATTCTGGATCCTAACGGCAACCCATTCCCGGCTGAACCCAGTACAGTAACTGGCCCTGGCGGTAATTTTGGCTTCTTTAATGTCTCCCGCTGGTTGCCCTTTATCGAACCTGGGGATGTTGAATTTCAGGTCCGGGTGGAAGCACCTGCTTCGTTGCCTTTCGTCACCACTCCCGATGTATCAATCTCTGGTGAAGGGTTGGGAGTTTTGGCGGAAGTGGGCGCATCTGGCGTAGCCTTCGGTATGTCCCAGTTCCCCGTTTAGCTTCTCGCGGAGAAGCCCCGCGCTGTAGTTTTCGATTCAGGGTCGGGTAGTTCACGCGCAGTATTCTGGCAGCGTTGCTGATTCAGGAGTCAAAATAGGCGTAAAAATATAATGGCGAACATCCCAGGCAGAAGGTTGGCTTGGGATGTTTTTTGTTTTGTATCAAAATACTCAATTTTTGTGGTAAGGAGGTATTATTATATAGCGAGAGGGTTAACGGGGGTTTAAAAGATTAAAAGTTGTCTAAACTGTCAACGATCGCAACGTTTCCCGCTAATGTCTTCACCCTAGACAATGGTTTAACCGTCATTCATCAGGAAATTCCAGCTACACCGGTGGTCGTGGTAGATGTTTGGGTTAGGGCGGGAGCCACAAGAGAGCCAGAGCTTTGGTCGGGGATGGCTCATTTTCTGGAGCACATGATTTTTAAGGGGACTGAAAAAATCGCCCCCGGTTTGTTCGACTGGGTAATTGAAAGCCGAGGGGGGGTGGCTAATGCAGCTACAAGCCACGACTATGCCCATTTTTTCATTACCAGCGCCGCCCAGTATTTAGAGGAAACCCTGTCTCCGCTGGCTGATTTACTGCTGCACGCGGCGATACCTGATGATGAGTTTGTGCGAGAACGTTCGGTGGTGTTAGAAGAACTGCGCCAATCTCAGGATAGCCCAGATTGGATAGAGTTTCAAGCGATGATGGAAACTCTCTATGGTAATCATCCCTATGGGCGATCGGTTTTGGGGACGGAAGCGACTCTGATGCCGCGAACTCCTGACGAAATGCGGCAGTTTCATCGCTGTCACTACCAACCGGAAAATATGGCGGTAGTGATTGTTGGGGGAGTCTCGGAAAAGCGATCGCAAGATTTAGTTTCGGAGGCTTTTGGTTCATTTTACCACCGGGAAGAATGCCCGATCACAAACGGTTATCATCAACCCCAACTTAGGGGTATCCTGCATGAGGAACTACTACTACCTAATGTAGAACAACCTCGGATAACTATGGCTTGGTCAGGACCTGGGGTTGAAAACATACGACATGGCTACGGACTAGACCTAATCTCAGTTTTATTAGCAGAGGGGAGAACTTCTCGCCTAGTGCAATTATTACGGGAAGATAGACAGCTAGTAGACTGTATCAGTAGCGGTTTCTCCCTACAGCGGGAGTCGAGTCTATTTACGATTAATGCGTGTTTAGATATTGACAATATCGAAGAAGTTGAACACCTAATCTGCGAGTGTTTAGCGAATTTAGCAGCAACTCCGATGTCGTCAGCGGAACTCGATCGCTGTAAGCGTTTACTGTGTAATGACTACGCCTTCTCAACGGAAACACCGGGACAATTAGCGGGTTTATATGGCTATTATTTCACAGTAGCGAAACCAGAGATTTCGGTAAGTTATCCCCACCAAATCAAATCCCTAGAAGCGGAGGAATTACAGGAGATTGCGAAAACTTACCTGAGCCAGGAACGATATGCGATGACTGTAGTGAAGCCCATATAATTAATAATTAATAATTAATAATTAATAATTAATAATTAATAATTAATTGTAGGTGGGGTGAAACCCAACAGAGTAGGTTGGGTGAAGTAGGTTGGGTGAAACCCAACAGAGTAGTTAATAATTAATAATTAATAATTAATAATTAATAATTAATTGTAGGTGGGGTGAAACCCAACAGAGTAGGTTGGGTAAAGTAGGTTGGGTGAAACCCAACAGAGTAGGTTGGGTAAAGGGCAGGGAAAGCGAAGTCCATGGGATTGATTGATGATGTAATTTAGGCTTATGATGTTTGGTTGTAGTCCTGACCGAGCGATCGCCACTATGTCCATGATTGCGGAATCCCCATTTAGTCCCGAAGAAATAGCCTCAGAAGGCTTAAAACCCGAAGAGTATGAGGAAATCTACCAAAGACTAGGCAGACACCCCAACAAAGCCGAATTAGGGATGTTTGGGGTAATGTGGAGTGAACATTGCTGCTACAAAAATTCTCGCCCTCTCCTGAGCCAATTTCCCACCAGTGGCGATCGCATTCTTGTCGGTCCAGGAGAAAACGCCGGAGTAGTAGACTTTGGGGACGGTATCCACCTAGCCTTCAAAATAGAATCCCATAATCATCCCAGTGCGATCGAACCATTCCAAGGAGCAGCCACCGGAGTGGGGGGAATTTTGCGGGATATTTTCACCATGGGAGCGCGTCCGATCGCCGTACTCAACGCCCTGCGATTCGGTTCCCTAGAAGACCCCAAGACCCAGCCAATTTTACTGGGAGTAGTGGCCGGAATTTCCAACTATGGTAACTGTTTTGGAGTCCCAACCGTGGGGGGAGATGTATATTTTGACAGCTATTATAGCGGCAACCCCCTAGTGAACGCCATGGCGATCGGCATCATGGAAACCCCAGAGATAGTTAAATCCGGTGCTGCTGGTATTGGTAACCCAGTGCTGTATGTAGGTTCAACCACCGGAAGGGACGGAATGGGAGGCGCAAGTTTTGCAAGTAGCGAACTCAGCGAAGAGTCCATAGCCGATCGCCCTGCTGTACAAGTAGGAGACCCATTTTTAGAAAAATCCCTAGTCGAAGCCTGTTTAGAAGCCTTTAAAACCGGGGCTGTAGTCGCCGCCCAGGACATGGGAGCGGCTGGAATCACCTGTTCCACCTCGGAAATGGCTGCTAAAGGGGGAGTCGGTATCGAACTAGATTTAGACCTAATCCCCGTGCGAGAGACGGGAATGGTCCCTTATGAATATTTATTATCCGAATCCCAGGAGAGAATGTTATTTGTCGTCCACAAAGGACGGGAATCAGAATTAATTGAGATTTTCCATCGTTGGGGACTACAAGCGGTCGTCGCCGGAAAGGTGATTCCAGAAGCGATCGTGCGGATTTTGTTTAAAGGTGAAATCGCCGCCGAAATCCCCTCCACAGCTTTAGCTGATAATACCCCCATTTATCACCGGGAATTGATGTCAGAACCTCCCGAATATGCCCAAACCGCCTGGGCGTGGTCGCCGGAAACTTTACCCGCCACCACAGTATCAGGGATGGAAATAGAAAATCAACTGGTAACTTGGAATCAGGTATTATTGAATCTCTTAGATACCCCATCGATCGCCTCTAAGTCTTGGGTATATCGTCAATATGACCACCAAGTGCAAAATAATACCGTCATTGTACCGGGTGGCGCTGATGCGGCGGTGGTGCGGTTGCGCCCTCAAGAACCCATTGGCAATAATCCCGGTAAAATTTGGCCGGGGGTGGCTGCCACTGTTGATTGTAACGCCCGCCATGTCTATCTTGACCCCTACGAAGGCGCTAAGGCTGTGGTTGCAGAGGCGGCGCGGAATTTAAGTTGTGTCGGGGCTGAACCTGTGGCGGTGACGGATAACCTCAATTTTGGTAGCCCGGAACATCCTATTGGTTATTGGCAATTAGCACAAGCCTGTAAGGGCATTTCTGAGGGCTGTAAGGCGTTTTCTACTCCGGTGACGGGGGGGAACGTTTCTCTGTATAACGAGACTCTGGACGCGCAAGGAAAGCCACAGGCAATATATCCGACTCCCGTGGTGGGAATGGTGGGATTATTGCCAGATCCGGCTCTCGCTTGTGGTCAAAGTTGGCAACAACCAGGAGATTTGATTTATCTGTTGGGGGTGACTAATTGGTTGGCTGATGAGGATCATGGTTATATTACCCTGGGAGGATCGGAGTATTTGGCGGTAATACATAATCTGGTGGCGGGTAAGCCTCCTCGGGTCGATTTTGACTTGGAACTAATGGTTCAAAAGGTTTGTCGCCAGGGAATTCGTAACGGTTGGGTGCGATCGGCTCATGATTGCGCTGAGGGAGGCTTGGCGATCGCTTTGGCAGAATGTTGCATTGGCAACCGATTGGGGGCTACCATTAACCTAGGGTTAACCTCAGATCCTTGGCAACGCTGGGATACGATCCTGTTTGGTGAGGGGGGAGCTAGGATTTTGGTTTCCGTTCCTACTCAACACCAGCAGGCTTGGGAGGGTTATCTGCAAGAAATCTGGGTGAGCGATCGCCAATTTTGGCATCACTTGGGTACAGTGACCGCAGTTGACTCGTCTTTGCAAATTCTAGCCGATGATAACACCAGTTTAATTGGGGTTAATGTGGCGGAAATGGCCGATCGCTATAATTATGCGATCGAGCGTCGTCTATCTTAAAATTCCCTCCGGGGGATTTGTTTATCAGCCTATCGGCGATCGCATCTCATTTGCTACCGATATAAGAGATAACTGATAATTGGTAATTGACAGTTATTAACTATCCTATCTCTTGCGGTTTTCACCAACTCAGTTAACATCACAAGATTACCATGATTCCTAATAAGTCCCATGTGACCGATGACCAGTTTCACACCGAGCTAATCCCCGATAAACCAGAGGAAGCCTGCGGTGTGTTTGGGGTTTATGCTCCCGGTCAAGATGTGGCAAAATTAACTTATTTTGGGCTATATGCTCTCCAACATCGAGGTCAGGAGTCAGCCGGAATAGCTACTTTTGAAGGGGAAGATCTGCATTTATATAAAAATATGGGACTGGTTTCCCAAGTATTTAATGAGTCTATTTTACAACAGTTAAAAGGTGATTTAGCCGTAGGTCACACACGCTATTCGACCACTGGCTCTAGTCGCATCGTTAATGCTCAACCTGCGGTTTCCGAAACTAGATTGGGACCTGTGGCTGTCGCTCATAATGGTAACTTAGTTAATACTGCTGAATTGCGGGAGGAAATGAGTAGACGAAAGTTTGATTTTGTCAGCACTACCGACACCGAATTAATTGCTTTGGCGATCGCTTCCGAAATTAATGGCGGTAAGGATTGGTTAGAAGCTAGTATTACCGCTTTTCAAATGTGTGAGGGAGCATATAGTTTGGCTATTGGTACTCCCGTCGGTTTAATGGGAGTCCGAGACCCACACGGAGTCAGACCTTTAGTAATTGGAACTTTGGGAACTAATCCCCAAAGATATGTTTTGGCTTCCGAAACCTGCGGCTTGGATATTATTGGCGCTGAATATCTCCGAGATGTTGAACCGGGAGAATTGGTTTGGATTACTGAACAGGGGATTTCCTCATTCCATTGGAGTCAAAAACCTGCGCGGAAATTGTGTATTTTTGAAATGATTTATTTCTCCCGTCCTGATAGTGTCGTCGAAGGAGAAAGTTTGTATAGTTATCGTATGAGAATTGGTCGGGTTCTGGCGACTGAATCTTCTGTTGATGCTGATATGGTTATTGGAGTACCTGATTCCGGTATCCCAGCAGCGATCGGCTTTTCTCAACAGTCGGGAATTCCTTATGCGGAAGGATTGATTAAAAACCGTTATGTCGGTCGCACCTTTATTCAACCTACCCAAGTTATGCGAGAGTCCGGTATTAAAATGAAGTTGAATACCCTGAAAGATGTCCTGGAAGGAAAACGGGTAATTATGGTTGATGATTCCATTGTTAGGGGGACTACTAGCCGTAAAATTGTTAAGGCTTTACGAGATGCTGGTGCGACTGAAGTACACATGAGAATTTCATCGCCTCCCGTCACTCATCCCTGTTTCTATGGGATTGATACCGATAACCAGGACCAGTTAATTGCGGCGACTAAATCTGTCGCGGAAATTCAAGAACAAATAGGCGTCGATTCTTTGGCTTATCTCAGTTGGGAAGGTATGCTAAATGCTACTAAACAAGACCCCTCGACTTTCTGTTCCGCTTGTTTTACGGGGGATTACCCTATTGATGTACCGGAACCCGTTAAACGCTCTAAATTGATGTTAGAAACGCCTCCGGTTAAAGCCTAAAATGCTCCCCGATTTCATGGTGATTTATGGACTATAACCCCAATTCCGCCAATTATTAACTCCTAGATGAAACTGCTTTCAGTCGAACATTTTAACCTCAAGTTACCCGCTAATTTTAACCTCCGAAAAGTGCGCTATATCTCCCTGTCTCTATTCAGTGGAATATTGATGGGGTTGGCTACCGAACCTCTGGGGTGGTGGCTAGTGGCTTGGGTGGCTTTTGTTCCTCTGTGGGTTATGGTGGTGGAAGCCAAAAGACGGGGACGAATACCCTGGGAAATAACCGCTGGTTGGGGTGTTGGCTATTATGGCTTTTCCCTGTTTTGGATGACCGGAATTCACCCCATGACCAGTCTGGGAGTTCCCTGGTTGGCTAGTTTGGCGATCGCTATATTTTCCTGGGTTTTTATTACCCTCTGGGGAACAGCGATCGTCATCGTTTGGGGATGGTTATTTGCGAAATTAATGCCATTAAATATCGGCGCTAAAACCTCGTTAATTAGAATCCTAATAGGGACGGCTTTATGGTGTGCTTTAGAAGCCGTTTGGAGTGGGGGTCCCCTGTGGTGGTCAACACTCGCTTTAACCCAAAGTTTCGGTAATTTGGTGATTCTCCATTTGGGTCAAATCTCTGGACCTAATACCGTTGTGGCTACTATATTAGTCGTCAATGGGACTGTAGCTGAACTCTGGTTAACACATAAACAGCAGAAATCGTCACTCTATTTAATTCCTGTCGGAATATTTGCGATCGCTCATTTAATCGGATTGAGTCTCTACAATATTCCCCTAAATTCTGACCCCGAAACTTCTCTGAGAGTCGGAGTTATTCAAGGGAATATCCCTAATGAAATTAAACTCAATCCCCAGGGTTTTCGACAGGCTTTAAATGGATACACGCGGGGATATTTAGAATTGGCGGCGCGGGGTGTCGATGCAGTCTTAACCCCCGAAACCGCTTTGCCTTTTGTCTGGAACAGACATGACAGCTATCACTACAATTATAGCTTATATAAGGCGATTTTGCCACAAGGTGTTATAGCTTGGGTGGGGGGATTTGGCGAGACCGAAGGGGGATTAACTAATAGTTTATTTACCATTAATGGTGAAGGGGAAATTATCGGTCAATATGACAAAACTCATTTAGTTCCCCTGGGTGAATATATCCCCTTTGATGCCATTCTGGGAAGGGTCATTAATCGTCTGTCACCCCTGGAAGCGCGGTTAGTCGCCGGGGAAAAACAACAAAAATTTGAGACTGGTTGGGGAAAAGCGATCGCTGGAATTTGCTACGATTCCGCCTTTGCTGACCATTTCCGCCGTCAAGTAGCAGCAGGAGGGGAATTTATCCTAACAGCCTCTAATGATGCTCATTATGCCACTATGATGCTATCACAACATCACGCCCAAGATGTGATGCGCGCCATAGAAGGCGATCGCTGGACAGTTAGGGCTACTAATACAGGTTATTCTGGCATTATCGACCCCCACGGTCGCACCTTATGGATTTCTGGTATCAATACCTACGAAATCCATGACCATATCATTTACCGCCGCCATAGCCAAACCCTTTATGTCCGTTGGGGAGACTGGTTAACTTTCCTTTTACTAGCCATAAGTGCGATCGTCATTTTCTGGAATCGTTTTCTGTCATTAGCGATACCACAAAATAGGCGCTAATATTAATATCATGGTTAGAGCTGATAAATCGCTGCCAATTTCTTCCTTTGTTAGCCTTAGTCACACAGGAAACAAGAATCGGCTAGATTGCCTTTCCGCCGCCAGCTATAGCTAGGCGGTTTCCCAGCTACCGGAGATATTCCATGACACAATCACAACGCCCCCCAGCCCCCCCGCGTCCACCTAGCCCACCTGCACCCCCTCGCCCACCTGCACCGGGCGCTCAGAAAAGTAGCCCTCCACCTGCACCCGCCCAAGCAGCAAGTCCCGTCGCCGTGGGAATTACCAGCAGAGGACCAGGACCTAGCCCCGGACAGCCAACCTTGCGAGAGATTGTCCAACGCGCCGATGAGTTAGGCGCATCTGATGTTCACTTAGGGGTTAATGAAACACCTCGCCTGAGATACCGAGGCGATATGACCCCCCAAGAAGATTGGCCAGTCACAGACCTTAATAGCTTTATGAGTTGGCTACGGGAGGTCTTAACCGATGAGGAAATCCATCAGTTTCAGGAAAACCTAGACTTTGACGGAGCCGCAGATTTAGGCTTTGTGCGGATTCGGATTAGTATTTTTGACTCTCTCAGTGGTCCGGCGATGGTGCTGCGGCTAATTGGTGCTACCATCCTCACCCTAGAACAGTTGAAATTACCCGACGTTTTCAAAAAAATCTGTAACTATCACAAGGGGTTGATGTTGATTACCGGCCCGACGGGTTCAGGTAAGTCTACTACCATGGCCGCGATGATTGATTACATCAATAAAAACTACGCCTATCACATCATCACCATTGAAGACCCGGTGGAGTTTGTACACCAAAGCCGAAAATCCCTGATTAAACACCGGGAAGTTGGACGACATACCCTCAAGTTTTTTAATGCTCTCAAGGGGGCTTTGCGTCAAGACCCTGATATGATGCTGGTGGGGGAAATTCGGGACAAGGAAACCATGCAGATTGCCATTAAAGCTGCATCAACAGGTCACTTGGTAGCTGGAACCCTCCACACTAACAGCGCCATTAAGACCCTAACCCGGGTTTTGGATATGTTCTCGGCTGAGGAACAGTTATCAATTAAAACCGCACTGGGGGAAACTTTGGTCGCAATTATTGCTCAACTGTTGTGTAAGACGACAGATGGCAAGCGGGCCGCCTTCCATGACATCCTCATCAACACCGATGTAATCAAAGAGTATATCATGAAGGATCAGTATGAGGAAATTAACCAGATTATGCTCAAAGATACTTATGAAGGGATGACGACTATGAACAGATCCCTTTATGAATTGTATCAAGAGGGGCGCATCACTGAGGAAATTTGTCTGGATGTGTCGCCTTTCCCCAACGAGATGAGTCAGATGCTACGGGGTAGAGTCTAACAAAAGTGTAAAGTTTTGACCATTAGCCCGAACTCTGAAATACACTATAAATGGTCTAATCTTAAATAAGGTTGCTCTCCTGGGCAACCTGAGTCGTTTTTGGCAAACAGTTATAACTGTCAGCACCCCCGGCTGAAGCACGGGGGCTTCGTGCCCCCCTTTCAGGTAGCA
>NZ_JARPLU010000123.1:0-10098 GCF_032349615.1 Limnospira sp. PMC 1279.21
CCTCCCCGGTCTAAAGACACGGGGCTTCCACGCTCCCAAGAGGTTTACGTGAATGCAGTGGCGATCGCGCCGGACGGCAAAACTGCCGTTTCCGCATCCTCTGATCGCACCCTGAAACTGTGGGATTTGGCAACGGGGGGAGTGTTAGCTACCTTCACCGGGGAGGCTCCGATGATTTCCTGTGCTGTAGCTGATGATGGGGTGACGGTGGTAGCGGGGGACTCATTCGGGGGAGTAAATTTTCTGCGGTTGGAGGGGTTGAGAGATTGAAAAACCGGGTTTCTGGGATGTGGGTGGGGGGCCAGAAACCTGGTTGCTGGGACGATTTGAAAACCATGCTAGAAATCACCCTAAACTAGGACATCACCGCATAAATTCAATGCCCGTCGGGTTGATCATATCGGATAAATTGACCCCCCACATTTATTAAATCAAATGATGGATAATATACTGCTTGATGGCTTTGGGTAGTCTGTAGAGATTGTCTGGCTTTTCCAGCCAACAACGTCGCAGCAAAGATTGAATCGAATTGAGACAATCTGCGGGAGGCATTATCGCCATTTCTAGCAATCCTCCCAAGCTGATAGGTTCGCTCTCGCCGGCTAATAAAACCATCACTTGTTTTTCAGTTTCCGACAGGCGATCGTACTGTTGCCGTAAAATACACTTCACATCTTCCGGCAACAATAAAGTATCATTTTTCAAAATATGGGGGACAAACCCGCCCAACTCTTGAATCTGGCTGGCGAGACTTTTCACCCAGAACGGATTTCCATCATAGCAGTCAATCAGTGGGGAATTTTCATCAATTTCTGTCAATTCGTAATCTTGGAGAATCTTTCGAGTCGTGGCGATATCTAACCCGGTGAGTTGTAGCGTCCGCAGCGGGCTATTTTGCTTGGCACTGGGGGGGAGTTCAATGGAGGGTTCCCAACCGATGAGTAAAACGCAGCTTTGATGGGATAAGTTCTTAACTTGCTTAAAAAAGGATTGATAGTCTTGGCACTCGGCTTGATATTTGCCCGCCAACTCTCCCGAAACAAACAAATTGTGAAGGTCATCTAAAACTAGCAAACAGCGATATTGTTGTAAATAATGAATGACGAATAAAGGCTCTGAGGTGAGGTGGAAAGAGCGATCGGTTGGCGATTTTGAGAAAAACTTTAGCAGGCGATTTTGCCAGTCTGAAAAGGTGGGAGGCGACGCTAGGCTACACCAGAAAACGGACTCGAACTCATCTTTGATTTGCTGCACCAGTTGGGAGACTAAGGCGGTTTTGCCGATGCCACTCATGCCTGTGATTGCTATGAGGCGACAGCGTTCGTTTAGAATCCAATCACTCAGGGTTTCCAGTTCGAGGGTGCGATCGTAAAAAACACCCAAATCCGGCATCTCGCTTAACTCTTGACTGCATACCTCTCGATTGGGTGGGTGTCGGTTTGGTATATCCGGCGGGTGTCTTCCCTCCCCACAAAAATTTAAACTACCAACTTGAACGTGATCTTGTACAACATTTGAAAATAGGGAAAATTGAAACCGCTCCATTGCCGAGCGAAAATTGGATTTATTAACTTCTTCTCCCAACTCCTCCGAAAGGATATGCCACAACTGCGAACCCGCATTTCTGACGCTGCTTTCCGAGTAATCATACTCTTTGGCAATGCGTTGATAAGTCTCCCGTTCCAGCGTTCCTCTCAGTACCGCCTCCTGTAGATCGTCAAGGTGATGTCCGGTCTTCGCAAACACGATGCGATCGGCGATATTTAACATTTCTTTAAGGTTCATAGCATAGGGGTGCTTGTACGGGACTTTGGTATTATACCACATTTTAGTACATTTTGGAATTTGTTTATACAAAACTAGATTTTATAACTCTGATACCCGTTAATACTTGAGGCAAAATAATATATATTTGAGGTTGACAAACACCGAAACCATCAAAGATAATAATAGACAGAGCATTTAGTTGATCAAGCCGAAAAATTTAGTTGGTTGTATCTTGGTTTTTGGCAAGCCATCAAAAAAAGAAACCGCAAAAAAATTAAGGAGAAAAAAATGGCTGCTATATTCGGAATCATTGCGCTACTTTTGGGTGCGTTATTTGTTTTAATTGGAGTCATACCGGATACGGGTATGACTAGGTTACGCCGTATTACTTCTGTTGTTGCTGGTATTTTGCTAATCTTAGCATCTATAGGTGCTGCTTTTGGCCCAATCAATTGATTTTAGTTCACCTTAAGTATGGAGGGGTCAAACATGATGGGAATTTGACGGCAATATTCTACGTTTTTATCGGCATTATTGCACTCGGTATTGGTCTTTATTTGATAATTTCTCCCTTTGCATTTGTTATCGGATTATGCAAGCCTAGCATTGTACTTAATGACAAGAAGCCACAAACCAGAATGAGAGTCCTAAAGAGTTCCGGTATTACCAGCATTATTCTGGTTTTGGTTCTGAATGGATTATCTTCTGTTACGGCGGAAGAAAATGACAAGACTTATATGGCAAAATCTTCCACGTTTGTAGCAGCATCCACTTATAGGCCCGAACCTCAAAAATCGAAACCAGTAGCAAAACCGGTCCCCACAGAAACTTGGATAAATGTAAGGAATGATCGTGCAGTTAAAATTGCAGGCATTCAAATGCTCGATACCATTTTTCCTAGCAATTATTTTATGGAAAATGTAGAGTCAAAAGGCGGTCAACTGGCGGTTGTTGGGTTAGAAATGAAAAACACAGGAAACCAATCCGGTAGTATAACCTGGTCAAGCTATAAGCTGATTGATAGCCAAGGTCGGAAATATAACGAAATCAATGATTTTTCAGAAACCTTAAGTATCAATCAATGGCTGAAGGACAAAGGGATCGAACCGAGTAGTCAATTATTTCCAGGACAGGTTGTCCCAATTGTTAAAGTATTTCGTGTAGCTAGTGATGCTTCTGGTTTTAAATTAGAAGTTAATGGCAAGAGAATCGACATTAGGGAAGACGACTTATTCGCTATTTACTAGGTTAATATTGTCAGTCGTTTATACTCATAAACCGGGTGTCTTATATCTCTGTTTCATGAAAAACGAGATAGTATTTCAGAAACCCGGTTTCTTCTATTCTGTCGCCGGTCAAAAAAATGCGATCGCCAGCAGTTCATCACCCCGACCCCGACCCCTATAGCCTCAGACGATTGGCTGAGAATAGGTTTATGGAATTGTTCCCCCCCACTACTGGCCAATGGGAGTTAACAGACCGGGTATATCCGGGAAAAGTCAGCCAAGTGCTACCTTTCGGGAGGGGGAAAGAAACCGGGTTTCTTAACGTGATGTCGGTGAGGATGCCGAGATTTTCACAGAAACCCGGTTTCTCAGCCTGGGGGGGGGAAAGAAACCGGGTGGCTCAGAGGGCCACTCATCGGCACAGTAGCACCATATCTTTGAGTGGTCAAAATGCGCTAGGATAGCGGGGAAAAACCATGCTTAATTGATTATGGATAACCCCGGTTGCATCACCAAGTCTAAATCATATTCTAGCGGTTATCGACCTGTTAACCTTCTCCGACGGTCGATGCTGGGTCTCCCTTGTGCGATCGCATTATTATTAACAGGAGTGACCGTAGCCTCTGCTGAGAGTCCCATAAATCGAGAAACTCAAATAGTCGCCCGCGCCACCCCTACTCAAAATCAGACCCCACGGGTTTTAAGGCGCGGTAGCCGAGGTCAGGAGGTAGCCGAATTACAGATTAGACTCCGAGAATTGGGATATTTTAATAACCCTAATTTAGGTAATTTTGGTCCGATCACTCAACAAGCAGTTCGACAATTTCAAAGCGATCGCGGATTAAGGCCAGATGGCATTGTCGGACAAGAAACTCGCCAGGCTTTAGCCCTAATTCCACCCTCCCCAAAAACCCCAGAAGTCGCTACCACTCCCCCTCCTCAACCCACAGCAACTCAGCCGCCGCCACCAGCCGCCAAACCCCCAGCCGCCAAACCCCCAGCCGCCACCCCCCCAGCTATCAACATCAACTATGATTTACCAAAAGGCTTTCAGACAGCGATCGCCCTCTTAAAAAATCCCGGTTTTGTGGAAGCACCCCCCCGCGACCCATCTGGAAAAATGAGCCATGTTAAAACTATTACCGGCCCTATTGCACCCAAATCAATTGTGCATTCAGGGAAAGGCTTATTTTTTGCCCAAAATATGATGTATCGCCACACAATAACCGTCTATGACCGTAACTTTGATTTAATCAAGACTATTCCCGACAGCATCAAATTCTCAGATTTTGGCTTCTCGAAATTCACCGGAAATCATAGAGGTTCACCCGTAGAAGCCTCCTTTTCTCCTGATGGAAAATACGCCTACGTTGCCAATTATAAAATGTATGGTTCCGGCTTTTCTCGCCCCGGAAATGATAGATGTTCTCCAGCCGGGAGACATGATGATAGTTTTATGTATAAAATCAATACCGAAACCCTGAACATCGAACAAGTGATCCAAGTCGGACCCGTGCCGAAATTTAATACAGTTACTCCTGATGGTCGTTTCGTATTAGTTAGCAATTGGTGTGGTTGGGATTTAAGTATTGTTGACACCCAAATAAACCAGGAAATTCAACGGCTAAAAATAGGTCGTTATCCGCGAGGAATTGCTGTTGATTCTAACTCAGAATTTGCTTATGTAGCCGTCATGGGTTCCACCCAAATCGCCAAAATTAACCTTAATGATTTTTCCCTCACCTGGCTTAATAATATCGGACGTTCCCCTCGACATTTGAATATAGATCCTCAAGGGAAATTCCTGTATACCACCCTTAATGGTGAGGGGACGGTGGCAAAAATCAACCTAGAAACGGGTAAAGTCATCCGCCGAATTAGGACAGGAAGCGCCCCCCGTAGTATGGCAATTTCTGATGATGGTCAATTTTTGTATGTGGTTAATTATCACTCTAATACCATGAGTAAAGTCCGCACAGAAGATATGAGAGTCATTCATACTGTCCGCACTAACCACCGACCCATTGGTGTGACTTACGACCCCCAAAAGCGACAGGTTTGGGTAGCTTGCTATTCTGGCAGTGTTATGGTATTCCAAGATTAATATAACATTCGGATTCAGTTAACTTACCCATGATTAACCTAGCTGTCTAGTTTTTCTGGGTAAGTTTTTATTAGTCGTTTGGTGGTGTCAGGAGATTATGAACAAACTTAATAAATTCCATTTGATGTTGATGCAAAAATCCGGCAAAACCCTAATTATAGCATCTATTTCTCTAGTGGTGTTAACCTTAACCGCGATTCGATTGGCGGTAGCTGACTCAGGTTCTGATATTTTCAAATTAGGCGATCGCATAGATTTTCTACAGCATAAATTAAGCAATCATAACTCATTAGATAACTCTGAATCTCAGGAAACCATCGCTTTTTTACCCCCACAACCTGGTCAATTTGAAATTATTAAGACTATCAAAAGTGATGATTTAACCCCCAAGTCTGTTGTTTATGCAGACCCCGGAATGTTCTTTGTACAAAATATGATGTATGAACATTCAATTGCTGTTTATAATCGTCAATTTGAGCAGGTTAAAAAAATTGCTGATCATGTGAATTTGTATAAGTTTGGTCATCGAGATTTTACCGCCGAAAAATACAAAGGTTCTCCCGTAGAAGCAGCAGTTTCTCAAGATGGCAAATTTGCCTATATCTCCAATTATCGGATGTATGGTCCTGAGTTTAATAATCCCGGTCATGATACCTGTTTACCATCAGACCAATTCGACCCTAGTTTTATCTATCGGATTAATACCGAAAATTTAACCATTGACAACGCCATTAAAGTCGGTTCAGTTCCCAAGTTTATCGCCGTTTCTCCCAATGGTAAATATGTCTTAGTAACTAACTGGTGTTCAGGGGATGTTAGCGTTATTGATACTGACATCAATCAAGAAATACAAAGGATATTTGTAGGCAGATTTCCCCGGGGAATTGCCATCTCTCCGAATTCTGAAACTGCTTATATAGCCGTGATGGGAACTTCCGATATTGCCAAAATAGACCTACAGGACTACTCAGTAAATTGGATGTATAACGTAGGTTTATATCCTCGCCATCTGGTTTTAGATTCCACCGGAAAATATCTATATGTTACCCTGAATGGTGATGATCATGTAGCCAAAATTGACACAGAAACCGGGGAAATTATCAGGAAAATTTTTACAGGTGCAGCCCCTCGTAGTATGGTATTATCAGATGATGATCAATTCCTCTATGTGGTGAACTATTACTCCCACACCGTTAGTAAAGTGCAAGCTGAGGATATGGAAATTATTGATACCATCACCGTAGGCTTAAACCCCATAGGAATTACTTACGACCCGAAAACTCGACAGGTGTGGGTAGCTTGCTATACGGGGAGTTTGGTGGTCATTCAAGATTAACAGATAAAGATTTCGGGAATTGGCGGTTTATCTCTTGTAGTCATCAGGTGTTGTCAGCCAGGAGTGAACTATGGAGGTCCTGACCGTTATTCCCAAAATGGCGATCGCCCTTGGGGTGGCAACTGTTTCGATGATATCACAAATACAGTTTCGCGGGACAGTTTCATCCCCTACAGAAGTTGGGGCGGAATATATTGTCTTTCAAACTTACCCAAATAATCAAGTTAGGGGTTTAGTTTATATTCAAAACTCCGATATTGGTTCATGTTTTGAAGGAGTTTTTAATTCCCAGCAAACCCAAATCCAACAAATCACCTATACTCACCCAGTCATTGGAAACAACCATGATGATGGTTGGGAGACTCATGTATCAGATGAAGCCCTAAATTTAAGCACCTTTTCCCACTCCTTTAATTCCTCAGAAATCAATGAAAATGTGCAAGCATGGTTTAATGAATGCTTAGAGGTCATCTCAAATCCCCTTGAATAGTGAGTGATTGATGATTACTTTCTCTCTCCCGTCAGTTAAACCGCCGTTACCTCCGGCTAATTAGGAGACAATCAACTTTCTAGGTTGCCGCTGATATACCCTCCAAAAAAGAGTGAGATTGAATCATCAACCTCACTCTAATTTAGCTGTTAATTGTCCGAGTCAGTTTCCCTATATCTCAAGGGAAACTTAACTGATATTTTACACAGAGAAGGCATCTACTTCATCGATAATGTCATCGATAATGTCATCGATATCATCAATGTCATCGATGGTACTGATGCCAGAGAAGGCATTAATCTCATTGATGGCTTGGAAGTTATAAACATCCAAGAAGGTCACCTGATTAATAGACCGAACTCCAGCAAACTCAATCAAAGCAGCAGAGTTTTCTTCCAGGTAAATATCCATTGCCATTTGCGGATTAGCTTCTAGGAACTCCTCACTGTAGGGGTCAATTCCCGCCAGCAGACCAGCACCGAACATATACTCTAAGCGCTGAGTAAAGGTAACGTCCTCAAAGGATTCCACACCAAAGAACTCAGCCACCTCTTCTTGCACATCTTCCGACTCGAAATATTGCTCAAAGCTGTAGATATCGGAAGTTTCGTTACCTTGTTCCAGCAGTTGACCGGTCAAAGCATCGAACAGTTCCGAATTATCAATCTCACCATCGTCATCTTGATCAAAATCAGCGAGATTTTCAGCCAAGAAATCAGCATATTGAGTCAGCGCCCAATTGAGATCGATGGTCGGTGCCGTGCTGAAATTGCCTTGCAAACTAAACTCAAACAGTTGTTGAGAATTAATGCGGAAGACATTTTCAATGCGATAGTTCTGAAGAATTTGTTCGCTCGCTTGTTGGCGGAAGAATTCAATATCAACAAATGGGCTGATATCGATGCCAAGTTCCGACACAATTCCCAAGTCAAAACTTTGCAAAATTGACAGATCCAGGTTGAAAATTTCCTCAACCGGGATACCAAAGAAGTCAGCAAAGACTTGGGGATATTGAGTGGCGATCGCATCATAATCAATGGCCACAAAATTAAACTCTTGTTCCAAACCTACCGTATAGGCGTGTTCAAGAATTTGTGCGCGAGTCAGACTCTCAGCACTGATTCCAGTAAAGGTAGACTCCAAGGAAGCAGCATATTTAGTGCGGTAGAACTCGAAGTCAATTTGGGTCGAAAGACCACCATAGACATAATCCAGCACCAAAGAGCTTTCCAGGGAGGCAACTGCGCTAACATCAATGTTATAGGCTCGCGCGATGTCAACGGCGAACTGTTGTCGCAGAAAATCAACTTCCACAAATTCCAGCGGGTTAATTCCAAATTGCCATCCTTGTCGGAAGGCAAAGTTAAACACCTGTTCAGCAGAAAGGGAACTAACATCAATCACACCAACATCATCACCATCAGCGGTAAAAACAGCTTCTGCTGTTCCGCGCAGCTTACTGCTAGCACTGCGACTTCCTTCTGACTCTACACTGGTTAGACGAACTCCAAATTCCTGACCCACAAACTGGTCTAGGCTCAATTCTTCGCCATCTGCAGTAATCACAAACACTGTGGATTGAATATCATCCCGACCAATACCAGGAGTTCCGATTTGCACACCAGCATCAAATTTCAGCGGTGAAATCGAGGTATTTCTTACCCGTTTCACATCACCACTAAAGTTAGAATTGGTGACATCATCCCCAGATACAGACAGGCTATCGAGAAGGCTACTATCTTCGATATTGAAGAACACACCGTTAATATCGGCGATGGGTTCCACACCGTCAACTGTGAATTGAATGCCTCCTTCCACTTCTTCTAATGTCACCGTTACCTGTGCTTCTGCTCCGGTGAAATTCGACAATTCAACCACTACAGAATTAGGAGCCTGACCTTCTGGAATAGCTGGCACGAGGAAGGCTTGATAGAAATCAGCCAAGGCTTCTGCATTAGCTTCGGCATATCCTTGCCAATCAAAGGCTAGTGTTTGCAGGGTTTCAATTCCGGTAATGGTTTGGAACTCACTGCTGTAGAAAATTTCGATGAGTTGCTGATGGCTGAGGGATTCGCCTTCGTTAAGCTCAATACCCAGAGAATCCAACAACTGTGTTTGTACTGCTGCTGTAAACTGGTTGAATTGAGCATTCAGGAAGTTGACGTTAATCAATGAGAAATCGGTGTTAAACCAGTCAAGAATGGTGCTATCTGGCAGTTCCTGGGATGCGATCGCACTCATGAAAGTCTCACGGAGATAGTCAAAGTTGACAAATCCCTGAATGCTGACTTGTCCACTGAACATGAACCCATGAACTTGTTCTAAGGTCAGCTCTGTGACATCATCCACCTCAAACTGTTGGATTAAGGTTTCTGCATTCGCCTCAATGAATGCCTCGTAGTTGATAGCAGATAGCTCTATAGTCTGCTCTGCTTCCATCAGCAAGGCTTTGAATTCTTGGTTGTAGACCAAATTGATGATTTGAGCATCATTAAGCTCTACAATGGCTTCTATGGACTCCTCAAGAGACAGGCTCTCATTAACCTGTTCAATGGTAATGGTTGTCTCGGTCAGAAGTTGCTCAACTTGATAGCGAATAAATCCGACATCAGCAGTTAAGAAGTTCTCCTCGAAGGCTGCCAAAATCTCAGCATCTGTCAAGGGTTCGATTTCACCGCGTAGGACATCCTCAACGGTAATCGGATTTTCTTCTGTGCTGAATAAATCAGCGATCGCTTGAGCTTGAGAGGCTCGCAGATAGCTGTAGTTAACTTCAGACTGTACCAGTTCAATCTCGACATCCTCACCTAGAACCTCTTGGAATTCAACGCTAAACGCCAAAGTCACGATGTCTTCAGTGGTTAACTCATCCACAGATTCATATTCAGTCTCCAAGATGGTATTGACATCTTCTAGGCTGAAAACAGAAGCCTGGAACAGTTCCTCAAGCTGATAGGTGACAAACTCGATATCGATTTCTTCGGTTTGGGTAACGGTCTCGACATCGACCATCAACTGCTCGATGTAAGCCAGAACGTCCTCGGCTGCAAACACTGGACCGTCGTCGGAATCATCATCCTGGTCGTCGTCTTGGGAATCATCATCAGACTCATCAACGATATCCTGGTCGTCGTCTTGGGAATCATCATCAGACTCATCAACGATATCCTGGTCG
>NZ_JARPLU010000123.1:10108-13525 GCF_032349615.1 Limnospira sp. PMC 1279.21
TCGCCGAGATCGTCATCATCTTCGCCGCCGACAACAGTTTCCCCAAGAAATTCAGCGATCGCCTCAGCTTGAGTAGAGCTAAAGAATTCGATAATTTCTTCTTGAGTAAATTCTTTCGCCGCGAATTCTTCGGGAGACAAATCGAAGAACTCAGCCAATTCACTAGAGAATCGAGAAACGACAAAACCGATACTCAGTTCTGTTTGAACCAGACTAATCTCTAGGGAGAATTCAGCTTGAAACTCAGCATTGAGACCGAGGTCAACAATTTGTTCATCTGTGAGGTCATCAAATTCCTCAACAGGTTCATCAAGGATGGAATTAATATCCTCAAGGGAGAACTGTTCATCATCGAGAGACCGTTGCAATTGATATTTAACGTAAGCAATATCAACCTCAACAGATAAACCCTCAACAGTAGTCACCGAGTTAGTGATAAACCACTCTTGAGCCAGTTCCAGAGTCACATCATCGGCATCAATTTCCAGTTCGCTGGCAATTTGTTCCGACTGAGCCAGTAGAAACTCATCAAGCCGTTCATTAGGAACCGTGAGGACTTCCTCACCAGTAACAGCGGTGATATCAACTTCCAAAGTATGAGCGATCGCCGATGCAAAGACAGTCCGCACATAGTCAATATTGAGAGTTTCTTGGAAAAGTTGAATTTCCACATCACCGATAATTTCTTGGAAATCGGCATCAAACACCAAGGTAATCAGATGGCGATCGCTCAACTCATCCAAACCCTCAATTTCCGTCCCCAAAATCTCATTTACCTGTTCCAGGGTCAGGGTTTCATCTAGCAGTAACCCTTCCAATTGATTCTGAACATAAGCAGTATCAACATTCAGGAAAGAGAAACTTTCCAACCATGCGTTAACCGCCAGATCGCTGGAAACAATAGCCGCGTTGAAGGTTTCCCGAATATAGTCAATATTAAGCGCACCTTCAATGCTGAATTGTTGAACACCGATATTCAGCGCAAAATCACGGATCTGAGTTACCGAAAGTTCATTGATGGAACTTACCCGGAAAAATTGTGCGATCGCAGTTTCCGCCGCCGAACCATGTTCTTCCAAGTACGCTTCAACATTAAACCAGTGTAGGGAACTGACACTAACCTCCTGTTCATAGAGATACTCTACAATTTGGAGTTTAGTAACTTCGCTGATGCTTTCCACCCCAAAAGTCGCTTCGACATCTCCAGTAAAAGTAAACCGGAAGTAGTCATAATCAACTATCTGAGACAAGCCACCATAAATAAAATCGAGAACCACATTAGTGCTGAGAGTTTCTACGTTTTCCACACCGTAGAATTCTATTAGCAAGCTGCTGTACTCTTCCCGCAGAATTTCCAGTGCTTCCTCATCTACCACTTCAGCCAGGCTCAGACCCTGCTCTAAAGCCTGACCAACCACAAAACGATAAATTTGCTGTTCACTGAGAACCGCTACATTTCTCACTCCATAAAAAGCTCTCAGTTGAGCCGCATATTCAGTCCTGACAACCTCAAGATTAAACGGAGTTAGCGTATTTTCAACATCAAAGCCTTCAGTAAATAGATAGAGGCGAACCTCATCATCAGTCAGAGTTTCCAGCGTCCGACCTAAAGACTGTGCCTGTTGTTCCAGTGCCGCTCGATATTTAATTTTAGCAAACCGGATGTTAATAGCAGGCGCTGCATCCCCAAACACAAATTGAACTACATTTTCCTCCGTAAAATCTTCGCCAAAAGTAGCCGTCAGAGCCTCCGAGAAAATAGTCTGGTAATAGTTGACATTAACCACATTAACCAGCTCATTAACCCGTCCCGAAACTCGGCTTTGATTGATGACGAACGAGTTAACTTGACTATCGCTCAGAAACCTGACATCCGAAACTCCGAAAAATGCTTGCAGTTCAGTCCCAAATAATCGGCGAATTTCAGCCAAGTTAATAGGAGTAGGGTTAACACCCAAATTTGCTCCCGCACCCAACGTGAAAGAAATCACCTGTTCCGAACTTAAAGAATTAACCTGTTCTACCTCAATTTCGTAGAACTCAGCCAGTTGTTCAGCATATTGAGTCACCACATAGTTAACATCAACCTTAACATTAGCTTGAATGCTGTTGATTACCTGCTGCTCAGACAGTTGTGTAGCGCTCTCAACATTGAAAAATTCCTGAACTTCTTGCGATTGGCTTTGTTGCACGAAATCCAGATGTACAAACACAGAAGGATTAACGTTTTCTGGTAAGCCTTCCCGTTGAATAAATGCCAGCACTTCCTGCTGAGTAGCACCTTCTCCCAGAGCTGCAGTGATTCGTTCACCATAGATAGATTGCAGATAGCTAAAACCTAATTGAGCCGAGGTATTTAACCCTTCTTGCAAACCAATGGTATTTACAAAGGTAAATACTTGAGAGTTGGTGATTTCGGCAATTTCAACACCAAAAAATGCTTCTAAACGCTGGCGATGAACTGCTCGGAAGTAGTTGAGACTTACTAAGGTAGAAGGAGTGACTCGTTCTAAACCCTCGTCGGAACTGATAAACCGCACAATCTGAGCATTAGTCAGGTTAGCAATTTCTGTCCCAAAGTGGGATTCAATAGCTGTCACCGACTGCTGATTTGACAGTATGAAATTCAAATCAATCAGAACTGACGGACTCTGACCCTGTTCCAGACCAACTTCAACAATGTAACTGAACAGTTGAGCATTAGTAATATTCTCAATGGAAGTCCTAAAGAAGGCTTCTATTTGGCTGCTGTAGGTGGCTTGAAAGTGAGCAAAGTTTATATTCGGACTGGGGGAAAATCCACGCTCTAAGCCTTCCCCTTCTATGAAGTTGACAATTTGCAGGTAACTTAGCTCTTCAACAGAGCTTACGCTGTAAAATTCGGTTAATTGCTGACCAAAAGTCCTTACATAAAACTGGATATCGACAAAAGGAGATGGGTTAATCCCGGCTTCTAAAGCATTCTCATCTAGCCAATCTAAGAGTTCCCGAGTGGAAATCGTGGTAACATCTTGAACCCCGAAAGCTATTCGTAACTCAGCTTCATAGGTGGTCAGAATGTAATCTACATCCAGAACAACGTCTAATGGTAATTCGGGTTCTTCCGGTTCGGGTTCGGGTTCGGGTTCGGGTTCGGGTTCGGGTTCGGGTTCGGGTTCGGGTTCCGGTTCGGGTTCGGGTTCCGGTTCGGGTTCGGGTTCCGGTTCGGGTTCGGGTTCGGGTTGCTCTGCTATAGGAGGTATTACCGGTAATGGGGGTATCTGTGGAATCTCGGGTGCTGTAGCATCGATATCATCATCGACATCATCATCGACATCATCATCGATATCATCATCGACATCATCATCGATATCATCATCGACATCATCATCGACATCATCATCGACATCATCATCGACATCATCATCGACATCATCA
>NZ_JARPLU010000123.1:13535-15540 GCF_032349615.1 Limnospira sp. PMC 1279.21
TCACTCTCAAGAATTAAAGCGAGATTACTTTCTATTTGAGCAAACAGTTCCGAGATATTGATTTCAGTTAAACTGCTGAGGCTGAGAGTTCTTAAAACCTGGGAAACCGAGAAGGAAAGACTAAACTCGCGCCGTTCAGAAATACCGAATCTTACCCAGTGGTCGATCGCATTAATTTCCCCACTTTCAACAAAGGGAACTAAATCGGGGTTGAGTTGCAGGTATTCGCTCACATCAAAGATATTGCTAAACTGCCGATTTTCAGACCGACCCCTGGTGATAAAATGACTAAAGGCACTAATTTGTATACCTAGGTTAGCTGATTCTTGCAGTAACTGACTAACGTCTGGGTTAAGTTGTAGGTAGGTATTGGCATCAAATACTCGGCTAAAACGGCGATTTTCAAATTGTCCAAAACCCAAAAAGTGAGCAAACTTACTAACTAAAGTTTCCTGGGTAATAGCAGCCAAGTCTGGATTCGCTTCTGCATAAAAACTGGCGCTAAAAAAGTCGCTAAATTCTCGAGCTTCATTCAGACCAAAATCCAAGAAGTGACTGAAGGCTTCTTCACGATTGATGACTAGGGAAAGGTCCGTGTTTTTCTCTAGGTATCGAGTCACACTGAAGAAAGCACTAAATTCGCGACCTTCAAATTTCCCAAATTCGAGAAAATGCTCCCGTGCATTAAACTGAAAACCCGCTGATTCTAATTCTAATTTAAATGTGCGAGGTCAGGGTTTTGAGCTAGATATACTTCCTCATCAAACAGTTGTTCGATAATAAAGTCCCGAAGATTTACTACTTCACTCAGCGGATTGACAGGGGTGGCTGTGGTAGTAACTTCTACCGCCGGATCATCTACACTTTCTGTAGGCAATAAAAACGGAGTTTCTGCCTCTAAATCGTCGAAAATATCATCTATTTCCTCATCTTCTAGGAAGACTGTTGTCAAAAGTTCTTCGTCCATGCTAGAAAAATCCTCAATTGGAATAATTAACAATCAATGGTTTAGTTCAAATTTAACCCATCTGTGATCTGGTAAATCACTTAGAGTTATCATCTGAGGCTCACAACAGCCTATAATGCTGTAACGGCATAATCGGGGATAATCACGTCCTCAATGTACCACTAAGCAGTCAGATGGGTTGTAGTCCAACTTCTGAGCAATGGGAACAGATGGCCTCCTGTTAATATACAGATAGTTCCAGAACGACAAGTTGACATGGTGTAATATACCATTAGATCAGTTTTATGTGATCTTGAGCTGGGGTTGGTCGCCAAGGAACTTGGCTGATCAGCAATCCGAGGGTTTCCGGTTTGTACCCCTCATTATAAGGGTATTGTTTAAGATATCCATGAAGTCTTGGTCAGAAAATTATTAATCTACAAAAGTGCGATCGCTTTACCATAGCACAACTCGCACAAAACCCGAAAAAAGGATTTTATGCGTAGGCAATTAGGGGCTAATTTGAGCTTGGACACACCCTTTAATTATCAAACTAAATTGGAAGTGGGATGAATTTTAGGTTAACCCCTAAACAATCTGAATCGAGCCAAACAATTATAAACAAGATGATCGCTCCGGATCAATTGTTCCCCAAAAAATGGCAGATCATATCACCCACTGTCAAATTTGACTGGAGGAAGCGGGGGAAGTAGATAACCGATAACCCATCCCTCTCACTGTTTCAATGCGATCGCTTCCCAATTTTTTCCGCAGATACCCCACATAAACATCAACGATATTAGAGCCGGGGTCATAATCATAACCCCAAACTTGATCAAGTAACTGTTCTCGACTAAGTACCTGTTCCGGGTGACGCAGAAAAGTCTCCAATAGGAGCATGATTTAATCTCAAATTAGGTTAATATTTTAGGGCAATATGGTATAATAAGCGAGAAGGGTTGAGGATAAACCTATTGCCAGATATGTCAAACCCAAGGAAGCCGCCCAAATCCTTGGAGTCCATGAAAGAATACTCCGCAGATGGGACTCCAATGGCTT
>NZ_JARPLU010000124.1:0-15231 GCF_032349615.1 Limnospira sp. PMC 1279.21
AGTTTATCCGGCGCTGGTTTCGGGGGTTGGTGGCGGCGGGTGAGGATGTCCAGTTAGCGGAATCCTTGTGGTCAGAATTGCAAGAGTCGGGGAAAGAACGGATTAAGGATTTATGCCGCAATCCCCTGCGGTTAACGTTGTTAGCATCAAGATGGAAAGGGAGAAAGGGAGACTCACTCGATACTATTGTCAAAAGGCTGGGTTGGTTGAGTGATGGGGAAGTAGATGTCAAAAAGCCGCAACCTCGTGACTATCCCTCCTCTCGGGGTGAAGTTTCTCGTCACTCGTGGGGAAATGCACCGGATATTTCAGTTTTTTTTGGTCGTACTGAAGAATTAAAAACCTTAGAAAAATGGATTGTAGCTGACAAGTGCAGATTAGTCGCGATTGTTGGTATAGGAGGAATTGGGAAAACCAGATTACCAGTTAAGTTAGGTAAAGGGGGGATTGGTAAAACCGATTTATCTTTAACATTAGTCCGAGAAATCACAGAAGAATTTGACTATATAATGTGGCAGGATTTAAAGAATGCTCCTCCAGTAGAAGATACTTTTCAGCAAATTATTAAATTTTTGTCAAGCCATAAAGAAATAGACTTACCCGACGAAAACAAATTACGGATTGATCGCATACTTGAATATTTGCGTCAAAATCGCTGTCTAATCATACTCGATAATATAGAGTCAATATTAAATCAAGGAAAATCTGCTGGACAATATTGCAAAGGATATGAAGCTTATGGAGAATTATTTTTAAAAATTGCAGAAACAGATCACAACAGTTGCTTGTTGCTTACAAGTCGAGAAAAGCCTAAAAATATCAGCAGGATTGAAGGGAAAAATAAACCGGTTCGTTTTTTTGAACTAACAGGAGTCAATTATGAAGATGGCAGAAGAATTGTAGAAAACGTTGGCAACGGTAATTTCTATGGTTCAAACCATGACTGGGAAGAGTTAATTGCTCTGTTTAATGGTAATCCTTTAGCTTTGGAGCTAACAGCTAACTATATACAAGAAACGTTTGATGGTAAAATCGCTGATTTCTTACAAGATAAAAATCATATCTCCGGTAGTCCTCTTGAAGAGGGGCAGAATGAGCGTGATGATATGCGTAAGTTGTTAGATTGGCATTTTCAGCGTTTATCAGATTCGGAGCAAGAAATAGTGTATTGGTTAGCAATTAACCGAGTACCGATGTCTTTAAATGATCTAAAAAAGGATATATTGCTATACGAATCACGGAAAATTGTTGGTTCTACCTTCCAATCAATACGACAAAGATTTTTGCTTGAGAAAATTGGAGAAAAATTCACGCTTCAACCTGTTATTCTCGAATATGTCACAGATTTATTTGTGAATCAAGTATATAAAGAAATTATCAATATTACCGTCAATAATTTTATAAATAAATATTCATTTATAAAATCTCTTGCCGATGAATATATTATGGAAGATCAGATAAGATTAATTTTAAATTCTATTAACATTAAATTAAAACAAAAAGTTGATTGGCCAGCAGGAATGAATTTAGAAAAAACCTTAAATATTATTCTGGAAGAGATTCATAAAAGTCTCAAGGGTACACCAGGATATGCTACTGGCAATCTAATTAATTTGTTATGGAGTTTAAAGATCGATATTAGCAATTACAATTTTTCTGGCCTAGTAATACGACAAGCATATTTACAAAAACATTCGCTCAAAGGAGTTGACTTTTCTTACTGCGACTTATCTGATTCGTGTTTGAGCGAAGATTTTGGTACAATTCCATCACTGGATTTAGTTGGTGGCCTAGTAGCAGCAGGAACTACCAGTGGCGCAATTCACTTGTGGGAAATCGAAACAGAACAACGTATTCTTACCTTACCTGGTCATGATGATTGGGTTTGGGGTATTGCTTTGAGTCTTGATGGTCTTTATCTTGCTAGTTGTGGTGGCGATAAAATAGTAAAACTTTGGAATGTTAAAAATGGAGACTGTACTCATATTTGGACAGAACATAATTCCCGAGTTAGAGGTTTAGCCTTTAGTCCCAAAGGTGATTTAGTTGCATCCGGTGATGAAGAGGGAGAAATTAAACTCTGGGATGTAAAATCAGGTCAATCCACAAAAAGATTTAGATTGAAGCGGGCAGTTTGGGCAAATACAATTGCTTTCAGTCCTGATGGAAATCTACTAGCGGTTGGAAGTCAGAATTGCCTCCTAAAAGTATGGAATGTCAACAGTGGTGAGGAAATTAAAAAAATTAAAGATTATCACGATCCAATTCGTTCAATCAGCTTTAGTCCTGATGGAAATTTAATTGCAATTTCTGGTGACTCTTCTGAAATTTGGATACTAAATATTAAAACTTGGAACTGTCAGCAAAAAATAAGTGGGTATAAAGGTTGGATTAGAGATATTAGTTTTAGCTTTGACAGTAAAAAATTAGCTTCTTGTGGTGCAGATAAAATTATGAGAATTTGGAACATTGAAACAGGACAATGCATCCAATCTATGCAGGGTCATAGCAAACCTGTTCGAGCTATCGCATTTCAGGGCGATAAAGTTTTAAGTGCTAGTGAAGATCAAACCCTCAGATTTTGGGATAGCCAATCGGGTAAATGTTTAAGACTTATTCAAGGTTACACTAATCCAGTTTGGTCAGTAGCGTGTAGTCCGACTCAACCCTTAATAGTTAGTGGTGATGAAGATTGCTTTGTTAGAGTTTGGGACCTTTCCACATTAGAAACAGAAAATCTTACTAATAAAGTCTTAGGTAATCATGATAATTTAGTAAGAGCAGTTGCTTTTAACTGTGACGGTTCTTTATTGGCTAGTGGTAGTTATGATGGTACGGTTAAAATCTGGGAAATAACTAATTATGATTCAATAAAATTTCCTCCTATTAAGAAAGGATTTGATGAGCCAAGAGACCGAGTAATATCAGTTGCTTTTCATCCAATTGAGCCAATTATTGCAATCAGTTACTACTATGGAGAGAAGGTTAATATCTGGAATTTTAAGACACGACAAATAGTTCAAAAATTACCTATTACTAATTCTAAAGGAGACAAGGTAAGACCTAGAGATGTGGCATTTAGTCCAGATGGTTGTGTTCTAGCAATTAGTAGCGATAGCAGGGAAGAGCCTTATATTAGGTTATGGGATATACAGAATAAAAAGTATTTAAAACCATTAGAAGGTCATCAAGGTGCTGTATGGTCATTGGATTTTAACCTAGATGGTCAAACTCTTGCCAGTTGTGATGGTAATGGATCAATTAGATTATGGAATATTCAAAGTTATGATTCAATACAATTAGAAGGTCATTCGGTTAGAGTAAGAGCAATTAAATTTAGTCCTAATGGTCAAAAACTGGTTAGTGGTAGCGATGACAAAACAGTAAAAATTTGGGATGTACAATCTCGACAATGTATAGCCACTCTAGAAGGTCATCAAAGTTGGATTTGGTCTGTTGCATTTAGTCATGATAGTGAAATGGTGGTTAGTAGTAGTGATGATAATACAGTTAAAATTTGGAGTGTGAGGACTGGCAAATGTCTTAGTACACTTAGACCAGATAGACCCTATGAAGGTATGAATATCACTGGGGTTATTGGTTTAAAAGATGCTCAAAAAGCTATGCTTAAAAACTTAGGTGCTTTTGAGAAATAAAATGAGCACCAACTTGTTATTGGCAAGACTCTACTATATGCTTGATTGTGTCTTCTACCAGTTGTTCGATAGTCTGTTGACTAACTAAAGGTTCGGAATATAAAAAATTTAACGTAATTTTTCCTTGGAAAGTAGACACAGCAACAGCAAAAACACTACCCATAATGTTGGTTGATAAAACATAGCTAATTTCTTCTAGCTGCACTTGGCCATAGTCTGCTGAAATTTCAACATTGCCAATATTAGTGACAAAGATAGAGAAAGAAGTTTGTTGAGTATTCTCTAAAGTAGATTCTATACCCTTTCGGTAATCTTTAATAACATTATAAACTTCTGTTGTATTTAATCGGGTTTTAATTTGCGCTGTTACTTGTTGCGTTAAATCCCAAAAAGATGTTTGATTGTCTACTATATGAAAGGAAGTTAAAGCAGAAACGAGCATACATATATCTTCATTACTGACAGGAGGAACCACTCGTTTTCTCATATTTACAGAAGAACGACAGCTAAAATGAAAATCTTCTTCTTGGATTCTAATATGATCAGCTAGTCCTAACATCATACCTGAAGAAATTGCCCCGTGTACGGTTGCTCCCTTTTCCTTACACTGTGAAATAAGATTTTTAGTTACAGTGGCACTCAAATGTCTTTGAATCAACTTACATCTACGTTCCAAATAAGGTACATATTTATCACAAGGTAGTTTATCGATGTATTTACTCGGCTTGGGCAGTGGCTTATCTTTGATGCTATAGTTACTGATAATCTTTTCTAAAGATGGAGGAGCTTCTAATTTTTTAGATGAATCAATTGTTTGCTGATTTCCAATATCTTGGCACAATTTAAAAATTTCAGAATGTAAGTTAATCCCACAAGCAGCATCTATAATTGCGTGATGAATTGTCGTAATAAAATAACTAAAGTTGTTAGGGTCTTTTGGTGTTAAAAGGATAGCCCTAACTAAGCATTTTTCACTTTCGATTTTGGTGTTCATTTCTTCAATAACAATCTCTTGCCACAAATCAGGCTGAACATTAAAAATAATTGTTAATGGAATGGGTTGAGTCCCTGTAGAATGAAAAAATAAATCATTACCTGACCCAACGATATGACAATTTAATCTGGGGTGGCGTTCTTGTACTAAGTCAAGAGATTTTCTTAAAGATTGTTCATCTAAAACACCTTTTAGTTTACTGACTATTACTACATTCAATGAGTTAGCATAGCGATTACAAAGTTCCATTCCCTGTTCCATTGCAATCAACTTTCTATCATTACTCATATTATTTCCTCAGAAAATAACTTAAACAGTAAAACAATTTTATTGTATCTTAATTTTGTCACTCAGATTTTAAAATTATCAGCGAACTGATTTGGGAAATCACCTGTCCCGACGAAGACCCCCCGGAACCCGCCACCCCCGCTGAACTGCGCCGCCACCTCAAAACCCTAAAACGCCGTAACCTCCTCCCCCACCGTGCCATCCTCTTCGGTAGCGAAACGGTTTCCACCCCGACCCAACCCACCCCAGAACTCATGGCCTTTTGCCAAAAACTGACGGGGGTAATTGCGATCGCCTTCCTCACCGACGACCCCCTAGAAGCGCCCTTAAAAGGCTTTCCCCCCAATCAACGGAATCTGATATCTGCGATCGAAACCTGGTTAGGGGAGATTTGAGGATTGGCATTTTTTAGGTTAAAATATCCATAGATTAATAGACAAAAAAGGTAAAAAAATGGTTAATTATTTTGAATTTAAAGCGAAAATCAAACAAGGCATGATATAAATTCCGCCGGAATATCAACAAAGTATTCAAGAAGGAAGGGATTGAGAGTGATTGTGGTTTCAGAAGCAAAGCCCCAAACCAGATTAATGGATCAATTGGCAGAAAACCCCATTCCGGTTCAAGGGTGGGTCAAACCAACCCGAGATGAAATTCACGACAGAAAGTGATGAGTGATAAAACCCTATTTATTGATTAAAATATTTGGCGATATCGTTGTCAAGTTGATGAATTAACACTATCATTGATAAATAGAAATCACCTTAATACTTCGAGTTCGACGAATTGACTTTTGAGGTTTTTCATTGGTTATGAATTCCGTTGCTCCAACCGAGACTGCTGCTGCAATATGTAAAGCATCCATAGCCCCTAGTCCAAATTGACTAGATTCTCGATAGGCTTGTTCAATGATAGTGTTGATATCGTTTGCCCAGTAAATGACGGCATCAAAAAAAGTTTCATAAAACTTTATCTCGCTACTTTGTTGATGATAAATGGCTTTTGGCAAAACCTCTAATTTCAAAAAAATACTAGAAGCAAATTCTCGCTGGTCATCTTCTAAGATTTGTAAAGCGAGTTCAGCCATTTCATTTTCAGCGCGAGCCGCATAAATTAACACTCCAGCATCAACAAAAGTTCGGATCATGATTAGTCTGCATATCCTCCACGACGTTCCACTTTTTCTTGTTCTATTTCTTCTGGCGTTAACAAGGGGATGCCCGATTCTATAATTTCTTGGCGGATTTTTCTTAACTTTGCTCCAAGCGGGGAACTGGGTTTAGTCGGTTGGGGCGTTTGATGAAGAGAGTCAATAAAAGCGAGAACTTGTTGCTGTTGTTCAGGGTCTAAACGCTGCCATTTTTCTAATAATTTTTGGGTAGTCATTTGGCTTGATTCCTGATTTTAGGCTCTGATTAATTGTAGTATAGCCTGACTGGCGATCGCCACCTCAAAACCCTAAAACGCGCCCCACCTCCTCCCCCACGGAGCCATCCTCTTTGGCGGCGAATTTCCACCCCGACCCAACCCACCCTAAAAGCGATCGCCTTTTGCCAAAAACTGACGGGGGTAATTGCGTTCCGGAAGCGTCTGGGTAGGAGAATCGCATTTCTCACCTCAGAACCCCTAGAAGCGCCGTTAAAAGGCTTTCCCCCCAATCAACGGAATCTGATATCTGCGATCGAAACCTGGTTAGGGGAGATTTAAGCAGCCACCAAGAAACCCGGTTTCTGAACCCTCACCCCAAGTTCTCAAATTCGCTAAAATATCAGCAAACCCTAGCCTTCAGCTAAAACATGGAATCAATTGTTAAATTTATTGTTTCTACTCCCCTAGGGTTCACCGTCCGCACCACCGAAAGCTACTGGCAAACACTGCTTATCAAGCATCCCGATATTACCCATTATGAAACTGAAATTCAGCAAACCCTTAATCAACCCGATGCCATTTACCAAAGTCAGCGCGATATTGATGTCTTGCTATTTTATCGCACCCTCAAAGCCAAAAGGTGGCTGGTTGCCGTTGCGCGGCGTTTAAATGGAGAGGGTTACTTGATTACAGCTTACCAAACTGATGCAATCAAAACAGGAGAAAAATTATGGCCCAAATAAAAGTCTTTTACGAACCCGAAACCGAACTCTTAACCATTTTTTGGCAATCTCCCCGCCCTAACCAAATTGCTACGGAACTTGGGAACGATATTATCCTTTTCAAAGATGGAGATACCAATGAACCTATTGGCATCGAAGTGTTATCCTATCGCCCTGGAGACGATCGCATTAGTGGCATCTCCCTAGAACTCGGCCAACAAAACCTGATTAAAACCTGAAAAAATCCACTGCACTCAAATCTGAGCGAAAATTACCATCCTCTCCGACAACCCAGAAGCGCCCTTAAAAGGCTTTCCGCCGAATCAAGCGAATCTGATATCTGCGATCGAAACCTGGTTAGAGGAAATTAAGGAGTATTCGTAATTTCCACAATCATTTCTCCTTGCTGCAATTGCTCTAACGCATTCGGTAAAGTTGCCATTAACAATTTTCGCAAATTACGGTTCGTGACATTGCCACAAGTTAGCCATAAAATTTGAGGAGGCGATCCTAAACGACAGACCAAATCAATAAAATCACTGTCTTTCGTGACAATCACCACATTTTCAGACCGTGCTGCTGCAAAAATCTCGATATCTTGAGCATCCCGCCAGCCTAAATCCCGCAATGCACTCGCTTCTAAACCAAAGGTTTCTGTCAGCCAACTTGCCAACGTAAGCGGAAGTTGAGCATCGACCCAAATTTTCATGCGGTGAGTCTGGGAAAATCAGTACGTCTTGCCGCAAACAGCAGACAGGCTTGAATATCTGCTAGTTCTAAATCGGGAAAATCTTCTAAAACTTCAGAAATGCTCACATTTTCCGCTAACATTTCTAAAATATCGGTGACTCTAATTCGCATCCCGCGAATACAGGGACGACCCCCACATTGACCGGGATTTTGCGTAATTCGGCTCATTAATTCAGGAGTTGAAGTCATATTTTTAAGGCTGAATGTGTGATTACACCTCATAAATTATAGCCGATCGCGCTCCTCAATTCTTTCTCCGAATAAGCGCTCACCGGGGAATCCCTGCAACACCTACCCCTGTATTGCCTCAACGCTGACATCCTCGCTAACCAAACCCGCGAAGGGGAAATCGCCCTCACCCGATCGCCAACTGATTTGGGAAATCACTTATCCCGAGGAAGACCCCGCCGAAATGCGATCGCCACCTCAAAAGCCTAAAACGCGCCCCACCTCCTCCCCCACCGTGCCATCCTCTTCGGCGGCGAATTTCCACCCGGACGAAACCCACGCCAGAAGCGATCGCCTTTTGCCAAAAACTGACGGGGGTAATTGCGATCGCGAAGCGTCTCCGTAGGAGAATCGCATTTCTCACCTCAGAACCCCTAGAAGCGCCGTTAAAAGGCTTTCCCCCCAATCAACGGAATCTGATATCTGCGATCGAAACCTGGTTAGAGGAGATTTAAGCAGCCAAGAAACCCGGTTTCTGACCCTTAGCACCAAAATTAGCTAAAATGTCAACAACCCCTAGCCCCCAACTCAAAAATGACTCAAACTCTTGATATCACCGGACTCACCCCAGAACAAATCGAGCAAATTCACAAGATGATAGAAACTTTTAAAACTATTAATCAACAGCAGAAACAAGGCGATCGCCCACTAATAACTGACTCCACCAGCCCCCTCACCCAGGCTCAAAAAATAGTCAAAAAATATGCGAAAAATCGCAACCTAACAGAGGAACTGATTCAAGAACGCCGTCACGAGTCTATCCATGAGTAATGTCATCATGGATGCCTCTGCTATATTAGCATTTCTCAATCAAGAAAGCGGGAGTGAACAAATAACAGACTTGATTGAAAATGCAACGATTAGCACCATTAATTTATCGGAAGTTATTGCTAAATTGGCCGAAATTGGCATCTCAGAAACCGAGATTTTGCAAATTTTGTCCGACTTGAACTTAAAAATTGTTCCCTTTGATGAACCGCAAGCTCAAATTGCGGGTATGCTACGACCCATGACTAAACCTCTAGGCTTATCCCTAGGCGATCGCGCTTGTCTAGCCCTGGGTCTTGTTCTCAATCAACCCGTGATTACCGCAGACCGCCAATGGAGTCAGTTAAATCTTAACCTCGAAATTCGAGTGATTCGGTAAAAAGGGTTTCCCCCCAATCAACCTCATCTGATATCCGCCATTGAAACCGGGTTAGAGGAGGTTTGATGATTCAAGAAACCCGGTTTTTGACCCTTAGCGCCAAAATTAGCTAAAATGTCAACAACCCCTAGCCCCCAACTCAAAAATGACTCAAACTCTTGATATCACCGGACTCACCCCAGAACAAATCGAGCAAATTCACAAGATGATAGAAACTTTTAAAACTATTAATCAACAGCAGAAACAATCAACCCGAGAAAATCTCTCAGAATCAGACTTGAATTCCTGGTTTTTTGCCAGCGAAATTCTCCAGCCCTTTAATCGGACGATGCTTTATGGCAGGGGAAGCTAAACGAATTTATCTGGATACGAACATCCTCGCTTATGTTGCTAATACCAAAGCCCCTCAACATCAAGCCGCTTTAGAAATATTTAGACCCACCGAAAGGGAAATTTTGTGTGTCTCATCGCAGGTTTGAGCGGAATTTTACTCCTATATTACTAATCCCGCTATTTTAGCCACGCCTTTACAGCCAACGGAAGCAATTATCCGCATTAACCGGATTTGTCAGATGCCCCATATCTGTCTACTTTCAACTCCGGTGGATTTGTTTGAACGTTGGATCGGTTTATTGGCAGAAAGACCTGTAAGCAATGGAGGTGTTTTTGATTTACTGCACATTGGGATTATGTTAGCCCATGATGTTACCACAATCTACACTTTTAACATCAAGGACTTTTCTTGGTGTTCTCAAATTGAGGCGATCGCTCCGAGTCACCGTTAATCAACCCACCCCAGAAGTGATCGCTTCGGCGTTGACCTAGGAGAGTACGATTTCTCACCGACGAACCCCTAGAAGCGCCATTAAAAGGCTTTCCGCCGAATCAAGGGAATCTGATATAGGCGATCGCTTCGGCGTTGACCTAGGAGAATCGAAACCTGGTTAGGGGAGATTTGAGGATTGGCATTTTTTAGGTTAGAATAGGGTTAGAGGAGAGTTGATAATTAATTATTGTCAGGTCGAAAGCGTAAACTATTAAGGCTGGTTGCCGTTGCAATTGTCTCAAAATCCCTGTCATTATGAATTAAGATCAACTGATGTGCGATCGCCAGTTGAGCAATACAACAATCAATACTACTTCTAACCGTTAATCCCTGTCGTTGTAAATCGTAATAAATTCGGGCAGCCGCCACCCAAGTATTAGGAGTGGGTTCGATATAGTCTTGGTCTTGCAGATAGGTTTCTAATAACCTCCACTCCCGTTCATCTCGGCAACCTTGCAACAGTTCCATTTGAGTAAATCGGCTCAAAAAAATGGGTTGCTCCTTAATAATTTCTGATAAAGATTGACCAACCGTACCCGTCTTGTCTCGCAAAACAGCAATCCAAACTGATGTATCAATCAAAAACATTCCGGTTTAACCGTAAGGCTTTATAGTCGTAATCTGTTGAGAATTGAATCTGTCCGCTCAAATCGAGTAAATTTCGTTTTTTGCGGTTTTTGACTAACTCGGATAAAGCCAAGTTAATTAATTCTTGTTCTGTCTGAATATTGGTTAAGCGCAATGCTTCTTTCACCAATTCTTCATTGAGTTCGATGGACTTTTTCATCGCTAGTGGTTGATTTTATGTTCAGATTTATTGTCGTGCCGATTTACTTATATTAACATTTTTCTGACTCAATGTCCCCCTGATTTGGGAAATCACTTGTCCCGAGGAAGACCCCGCCGGAAATGCGATCGCCACCTCAAAACCCTAAAACGCGCCCCACCTCCTCCCCCACAGTGCCATCCTCTTTGGCGGCGAATTTTCACCCCGACAAAACCGACCCCAAAAGCGATCGCGAAGCGTCTGGGCAGGAGAATCGCTTCGGCGTTGACCTAGGAGAGTACGATTTCTCACCTCAGAACCCCTAAAAGCGCCGTTAAAAGGCTTTCCGCCGAATCAAGGGAATCTGATTGATATAGGCGATCGCTTAGGCGTTGACCTGGGAGAATCGAAACTTGGTTAGGGGAGATTTGAATATCTGAAACTGTTACAATCTGACGCAAACGTATTATTCCCCAGCCGCCAAGAAGTGCCTCAGAAACGGGGGTGGTGACCATTTCATCCAGAGGCGTAAAGGATTCTTCTGGGCTTTAGGTGTCGTCGTGGGCGTAACGACGATAGAGGAAGTCTAGGGCTTCGTTGCGTAGCTCGTAGTATTCTGGCTGTTCCATGAGTCGGGTGCGATCGCGCGGCCGAGGGAAGGGTAAGTCGAGGATTTCACCAATGCGGGCGGCCGGGCCGTTCGTCATCATGACCAGGCGATCGCCCAGGAAGAGGGCTTCGTCGATATCATGGGTAATCATGAGTACGGTGACTTTGTGATCGGCCCAGATTTGTAGCAGTTCTTCTTGCAGTTCTTCCCGGGTGATGGGATCGAGAGCGCCGAAAGGTTCATCGAGAATGAGAACTTTGGGGCGAAGGGCTAAGGCTCTGGCGATGGATACCCGTTGTTTCATTCCCCCGGAGAGTTCTTTGGGCTTCTTGTCGGCGGCCTCAGTTAAGCCCACCAGTTCCAGATGTTCTCGCACGATCGCCACTTTGTCCCGTTGTTTGAGCTTGGGAAAGACGGAGTTGACAGCCAGGAAGATATTCTCGTAGGCGGTTAGCCAGGGCAGGAGGGCATAGTTTTGGAAGACCACCATGCGATCAGGCCCGGGTTCTTTAATTCGTCGTCCTTCTAAGCGAACTTCTCCTTCGCTGGGTTGACGGAAGCCGGAAACCATATCCAGGAGGGTCGATTTACCACAGCCGGAGTGCCCAATCAGACATAAGAATTCTCCTTCCCGGACGGTGAGTTGGATGTTGTCGAGAACTCGATAGGGCCCCTCTGGGGTGGCATAGGTTTTGCTAAGGCCATCAATGACCAGATAAGAGTCATTGGTGGTGTAGGTGTGGGAGGTGGAGTTGGTTACAGTTTGCATTGGGTAAGAAGGAAATAGACAGTAGGTAGCAGGGGTGAAAGAGGAATGGGGGATCGGTTGTCCTCTAGGGATGGCTTAGGGGTGGGTTCTTTGGGGTTAGGCGGCCGATAGTTCTCGGGGGGCTGGGTTGAGATCGATTTCTGTGATGGTTAGGTTGGTTTTGATTTGTAGTTGTTCTAGGTAATGGATGGGATCGTCTGGGTTGAAAATAGCCCCGTCGAAGAGGATGATGGGATAGCGATCGCGGCCAATGTCCATCATGTTTAAGCCTTGGGCGGCTTGGGAGAACATATCGAGACGGCGGACGCGATCAATGACTTCAATCCAGTTGCGGGGGAAGGGGGTAATGCCCCAACGGGCCATTTGGGTGAGAATCCACAGGGCTTCGGTGCGATCGGGACAGTTGGTTTTGTCGCAGAAGAACTGGTTGTAGCGGGGGATAGGTTGGGGGTCGCCGATGCCTTTGTTGTAGGCATCAATGAAGCCGGGACGGGTGTAGATGGGGTCGGACCCGACATATTCGGGACGACAGATGAGGTCTAAAACCTCTTCCCGATGACGCATATCGTCGCAGTAGTCGCAGGCTTCTAAGAGGGCTTGGATAAGGGCTAGATGGGTTTTGGGGTGAGTTTGCGCCCAGTCTTCCCGGACTCCGAGGACTTTTTCGCAATGGCCAGACCAGATTTCCGGGTCGGTGGCCATGACGAAACCGATGCCTTCATGGACGGCGCGGGAGTTCCAGGGTTCGCCGACACAGTAGCCGTCGATGTTGCCGGCTTTGAGGTTGGCGACCATTTGTGCGGGGGGAATGATGACGATATCCAGGTCGCGATCGGGGTCGATGTCAGCGGAGGCGAGCCAGTAACGTAGGATGAGGTTGTGCATGGAGGTGGGATGCACGGCTCCCAGGGTGAGTCGTCGGTCGGGGTGGGCGGCGATAAAGCCTTTGAGATCGGCGAGAGTTCGCACCCCTTCCTCGTAGAAGTGACGATGGAAGGTGATGGCGTTGCCGTTGCGAGAGAGGGTCATGGCGGTAATGACGGGCAGGGGGGTATGGTTATCCCGGCCTATGGTCATTCCGAGGGGCATTCCGGCAACCATTTGGGCTGCGTCGAGGCGTTGCTCTCGAATGCCCGATTCGATCGCGTTCCAACTGAGTTCGCGACTGAGGGTGACTTGGGTCAAGCCATGTTTGGCGAAGAATCCCCGTTCTTTAGCCACCACGAGGGGGGCGCAGTCGGTGAGGGGGATGAAGCCTAGGTTGAGGTTGACTTTTTCTAAGCCGTTTTCGTGAACTTCGATGGGTTGGGGTTGGCTTTGGCGTTTCTTAGCCCGTCGCTGTTGGTTGAGGAAATAGACGATCTCGTTGCGGAGTCCGTAGTAGTTGGGATCTTTGACCACCGAGACATGGGTGCGCGGCCTGGGGATGGGGACATCGAGAATTTGCCCGATGTATGAGGCGGGGCCGTTGGTGAGGAGGACGATGCGATCGCTCAGGAGGAGGGCTTCGTCCACGTCATGGGTGACCATGATACAGGTGACTTGGCTTTCCTCGCAGATACGCATCAGTTGTTCTTGCAGTCCCCCTCGGGTCAGGGCATCTAGGGCTCCAAAAGGTTCGTCCAGGAGGAGGAGTTTGGGGCGGATAGCCAGCGACCGGGCAATGGCAACCCGCTGTTTCATGCCCCCGGAGAGGTGGGCGGGGCGTTTATGGGCCGCATGACGTAAGCCCACTAGGTCAATGTGATGTTCAATGATACCGCGTTGTTCTCCTCGGGGGCGATCGCCCATAACGGATTCGACCGCCAAGGCGATGTTTTCTCGCACCGTTAGCCAGGGCAGCAGAGAATAGTTTTGGAATACCACCATGCGATCGGGTCCCGGCTCTGTCACCTGGCGACCTTCTAGGATGATGCCCCCTCGGGTAGGTTTATCGAGTCCGGCAATTAGGTTTAAGAGGGTTGATTTACCACAGCCCGAATGACCCACCAAGGAGATAAATTCACCTTTACGAATCTTGAGTTCAATGTTACTCAAGGCAACATAAGTGCCTCCATTAGGGAGATTAAAGACTCGTTCAATATGGTCAACTTCAGCAAAAATAGACATGGGCTTTAAGCAGGAGTAGGGGACAACGAAATCAGAACAGAAGACAGCTAATTAATTATTGAGCTTAGTCTTCAGACACCACCAAACTGGCCAAGAAGGTAATAAACTTATCCAGCAGTAGGCCGACGACCCCGACATAAATCACCGCTAGGATAATGTCACTCATGCGAGAACTGTTCCAGGCATCCCAGATAAAGAAACCAATACCCACACCACCAATCAACATTTCGGCGGCGATAATTGCCAGCCAAGACAGACCAATCCCAATCTTGAGTCCCGTAAAAATATAGGGAACCGTTGCCGGGAAGAGGATTTTAAAGAAATAGGTCTTGCGGTCAAGTCGTAGCACCCGTGACACATTATTATAATCCTGAGGAATTTGCCGCACTCCCTCAGTTGTATTGATAATAATCGGCCAAATTGCTGTAATAAAAATCACAAAAATAGCCGAAGGGTTTGCTCGCTCAAAGCCTGCCAAGGAAATCGGTAGCCAAGCCAAGGGGGGAATCGTTCTCAAGATTTGAAAAATCGGGTCTAAGGCACGGTACATTAGAGTGTTCGTACCAATCAGAACTCCTAACGAGACTCCCACCACCACAGCGAGGGAGAACCCCAAGGCCACCCGTTGCAAACTCGTCAAAATTTGCCAGAATAGCCCCTTATCAATGCCGCCGTGGTCAAAAAACGGGTCGATAATCAATTCCCAAGTTTCTGACACTGTGCGGATAGGACCGGGCAACGTCGAATCGGAAACAGCGGTGAACACCTCCCAAACAACCAGGAAAATCAGAATAGCAACCGCAGATGGAATCAGCTTTTTCCCCTTGTTAAGAACGGCTTTAAGCCACCGTTGTGGGGAAAATTGAAATTTATGGCGTCGGCGATAAGTAGGAGAAGTCATAGGTTCATGAGGAGAGAAGGGGACAGGGAACTGATACATTGACGCGACATTTATCCGGCTATTGCCTGACAATGCGACGATAGCACTATTACCCGTA
>NZ_JARPLU010000125.1:0-15208 GCF_032349615.1 Limnospira sp. PMC 1279.21
TACCTGAAAGCGGGGGGCACGAAGCCCCCGTGCTTCAGCCGGGGGTGCTGACTTAACTGTAGAACCCGCCCCAATAATTGACAATTAAATCTTACTCTCTGATTTTTTCGGACCAAACGCGAGTGGGAAGACCCCAAACATAGATAAATCCTTCGGCGGCTTTGTGGTCAAATACATCTTCAGAACCGTAAGTAGCCAGGTCAAGGCTGTAGAGGGATTTGTCAGACTGGCGACCGACAATGTTGCAATTGCCTTTAAACAGTTTGACCCGTACAGTGCCGCTGACCCGTTCTTGAGTTTGTTTGATAAAGGCATCGATCGCACCTTTGAGGGGACTAAACCAGAGGCCATTATAGACAATTTGGCTATAGGTTTCCTCAATACCGCGTTTATAGCGGGTGACATCAGAAGTGAGAACCAGACTTTCAAGATCTCGGTGAGCCTGAATGAGTACAACCATGGCAGGGGATTCGTAAACTTCCCGAGATTTAATACCTACCAAACGATTCTCGATCATATCAATGCGTCCGATACCGTGGTTTCCGGCGATCGCATTTAAGCGAGAGATGAGGTCAACGCCGTTGAGTGCTTCCCCATTGAGGCTAACAGGAATGCCAGATTGAAAGCCAATTTCTAAATATTCTGGCTGGTCAGGAGTATCAGCGATCGCTTTAGTCATCCCATAGACATCCTCTGGGGGTTCAACCCAGGGGTCTTCCAGAGGTCCAGCTTCGATCGCCATACCAAGCAAGTTGCGATCGAGACTGTAGGGGGAAGACTTTTTAACGGGGAAGGAAATGCCAAATTTTTCCCCATAAGCGATCGTCTCTTCCCGACTCATACCCCATTCCCTAGCCGGAGCTAAAATCTTAATATTAGGGTTGAGAGCGCCGATAGAGACATCAAAGCGGACCTGATCATTGCCTTTTCCCGTGCAACCGTGAGCGATCGCATCTGCTCCGTATTTTTCGGCAACTTCCACCAAAACCTGAGCAATCAAAGGACGTGCTAAAGCCGTAGCCAGGGGGTAGCGGTTCTCATACAAAGCATTAGCTTGAATAGCCGGAAAAGCAAACTCCTGTACAAATCGCTGTTGTACATCAATCACTAAAGACTCACTCGCGCCAGAGTCGAGGGCCTTTTGTTTCACTGGTCCTAGTTCATCACCTTGTCCCAAGTCAACCGCCACAGTAATTACTTCAGCTACCCCAAACTCATTTTTGAGATAAGGAATACAGACAGAGGTATCTACACCACCAGAGTAGGCAAGTACAGCTTTTTCAGCGCGACCCATAATCTACCAAAGCTCCTAGATCAACAAACATTTCATTATCACCCCAATCGCCACCATTGAAAAGTAAGGCTGTAACAATTAGGTTATAGTTGCAGAGCATCGCCAACTGTCCCAGAAAATATATGTTTTTTAGCGTTGTTATCCCTACCTATAACCGTTTGCCGATTTTACAGAAGTGTCTGAGAGCATTGGAAAATCAAACCTATAGCGCCGCCGTGACTGGCTATGAGGTGGTGTTAGTCGATGATGGTTCCACTGATGGGACTGTGGAATGGTTGGGAACTAACACCCTCGAATTTCCCCATCTTCGCATCTACCAGCAAGACCACCAGGGACCAGCGGCGGCGCGAAATTTGGGAGTTGAACAGGCGAGGGGAGATCTGATTGTTTTTATCGATAGTGATTTGGTGGTAACTGATAGCTTTCTTGCCGCTCACGCTACCGCCTTAATTGCCAACTCTCAAAAAAGCGATCGCATCTTTACCTATGGTCGAGTTGTGAATACCTGCAATTTTGAAAATCCCACCACAGAACCCTATAAAATCACCGATTTTTCTGCCGCTTATTTTGCCACCGGAAATGTGGCGATCGCCCGCCATTGGCTAATCGAAGCCGGATTATTTGACCCTAAATTTCAGCTTTATGGTTGGGAAGACCTGGAACTAGGAGTTAGGCTAAAAAAATTAGGCTTAAAATTAATCAAATGCCCCGCCGCCGTCGGATATCATTGGCATCCCCCCTTTAACTTAGACCAAATACCCGCCCTAATTGAAAAAGAAAAACAAAGAGGCAGAATGGGGGTAGTTTTCTATCAAAAACATCCTACCTGGTCAGTCAAAATGATGATTCAAATGACCATTTTGCATCGGATACTCTGGGGCATTTTATCCCTAAGAGGTCAACTCAATGAAAGGACCATGGCGCATTTTTTACAGTGGTTAATTAATCGTGGTCAGCCTCAATTAGCCTTAGAAATTTCTCGGATTTTTTTAAATTGGTATAACGTCCAAGCCGTCCAACAATATTGGGCCAGGCGAGAGCAAACTTAATTAAATATTTGCCAGCTTGGTTCACTGTTGACCTACACATGATACAATAGCGCCAACTATAGGTTCTAGTGGGGAACAGCCACTAGGAGTAATGGGGAAAGTTCGGTGTAAATCCGGCGCTGTCCCGCAACTGTAATCAGATTTCCGGCTAATTTGTCCACCCCATCTGTGAGTCAGGATGCCCGCCTATAGTTATTTCTCACTCACAAATCTGCGAGGTACAGATGAGCAAAAATCATCGAATGATACACCTAATCGCCATGATTGGGTTAACATTTTATTTGGTAATAGGTGCAGCCACTCCAGCTCAAGCAATGCACATTATGGAAGGTTTTTTACCTATTACCTGGGCAATTTTTTGGTGGGTGTTAATCATCCCTTTCTGGGTTATTGGTTTTCAAAAACTCACCAAAATTACCCGAAACAACCCCGAACTAAAGCTATTAATTGCCCTAGCAGGAGCCTTTACGTTTGTCCTGTCAGCTCTAAAAATCCCCTCAGTTACAGGGAGTTGTTCTCACCCCACCGGAACCGGATTAGGAGTGGTTTTATTCGGACCGTCAGTGATGACAGTTTTAGGCAGTTTAGTCCTACTTTTCCAAGCCGTATTACTCGCTCACGGCGGTTTAACTACCTTGGGAGCTAATGTATTTTCTATGGCGATTGTCGGCCCTTGGGTTGCCTATGGCATTTATCAACTATTCTGCCAATTTAACCAACAAAAGTTAGGTATTTTCTTCGCAGCAGCCTTGGGAAGTTTAGCCACTTATTTAATTACCTCCATACAGTTAGCCGTAGCTTTTCCGGCTGCTTCTGGGGGGGTTATGGCTTCCTTTATCAAATTTGCGGGGATTTTTGCAGTCACTCAAATTCCCCTATCAATTAGTGAGGGACTATTAACGCTGGTAGTTTGGAATTGGTTAGAGTCCTACGCCTCAGAAGAACTGCAAACCTTGAAAATTGGGAAAGCTAATAGCTAAGTAAAATCATGACACCAACTTCTGATAAACCTGTAAAAAATGGCAATTTGTGGATGATTTTAGCCGTCGTTATTTTATCCGTAACGCCGCTAATTTTTATCCGAGGAGACTATGAGGGAGCCGATGAACAAGCCGAAAATCTCATCGGCGAAATTCAACCCAATTATCAACCCTGGTTTGAACCTATCTTAGAAGTTCCCAGTGGCGAAATTGAGAGCCTGTTATTTGTTTCTCAAGCTGCTATTGGTGCGGGTATCGTCGGCTATGTGATTGGCTTATATAAAGGCCGTAAACAAGGCAAAAATCGCTCATCCTAAATGTACCATCAAATTGATGCGATCGCCTATACCAATCGGTTAAGGTATTTACCCTCAGAACATAAGTTAGCCTTTGCCGCCATCCTGTTTTGTCTCAGTTTGGCGGCTCCCCCCCTCCTGCAAATATTGATCACCATTTGGGTGACAATTTGGGTCGTGATTTACGCTAAAATTCCCCTAGGAATTTATCTGAAATTGCAAGCCATCCCCTTCAGTTTTTGGTTAACTAGCATTCCCGCCTTACTATTGGGGGTGGTTAATTCAGCTAATATTGAATTAATTAAAACTGATATTATCTGGGAATTTAACCTAGGTAATATCTTGATATATTTCAGTAATCAAGGAATGCAACAAGCTGGTTTTCTACTAACTCGCTCCCTAGTTTTAAGCTCCTGTATGTATTTTCTTTTACTCACTACCCCCTTCGTCGAAATCATTAGAATTTTCCGTAAGATTGGCTGTCCCAGTTTAATCACAGAACTATTAATGTTAATGTATCGGTTTATTTTTATGTTAACTGAAACCGCTAGTCAATTATTAATCGCTCAACAGGTTCGTATCGGTTATGGTGACTGGAAAACTACAATCCGCAGTTTAGGAATTGTCACCAGTCAACTACTCCAACAAACCCTAGAAAATTATCGACAAATTTGTTTAGGATTAACCGCGCGGGGGTTTAACGGAGAGTTGCGGGTTTGGTCGGTTTCTCGCCATCAATCCAACCCTCGATATACCTGGGAAGGATGTTGTGGTTGTCTACTATTATTGGTGATTATTGGATGGTTGTATGTCATCGGAATTTGAGTTACTAGAATTTGATAATGTTCAGTATACTTACCCCGGTAGTCAGCAGCCAACTCTGGAAAATATCACTTGTCAATTTGGTAGATATCAGCGTTATGCTGTCATTGGACGTAATGGCTGCGGAAAAACTACCTTATTTCGATTAGCTAATGGGTTATATCGTCCTCAGTCCGGGGTGATTAGTTGGCGAGGTCAACCGCTACAATATAAACGGCGATGGTTGAATCAATTGCGCCAAAAGGTGGGTTTAGTGTTCCCAAATCCTGAACAGCAGTTAGTAGCAACTACCGTGTCAGAAGATATTTCCTATGGCTTGTGTAATTTGGGTTTATCTACCTCAGAAATTGCTCAACGGGTGCGCCAAATTTTGGCTGAATTTGATTTAGTGGGTTTGGCGGATTTCCCGATTAATTATCTGAGTTTGGGGCAGAAAAAAAGGGTGTCAATTGCTGATATAATGGTGTTGCAGCCACAACTCTTGTTTTTGGATGAACCTACGGCTTATCTTGACTCCTATCAAGTTACTAATTTTCACTGCTTATTAAATCAGATTCAACAGCGAGGAACTACTGTGGTTATCGCTACTCATAATTTGGATTTTGTCGAAGCCTGGGCGGATTGGGTTTTGGTACTTGATAGGGGAAAACTGGCTTTTCAAGGTACACCAGAAGCCGTTTTTAGTCAAAGTCAACAACTCCAAGATTTAGGTTTGGGGGTTCCTTTAGTGGGGGATTTAATTAATTGGTTACAAGCTGAGAATATGGCTTTATCTCAACCACAGTTAAATCAGATTCAGCAACAGATACGCGATCGCTATTGGCGGTCAAATTCTTAAAATTTGGTTAAAATTGGGCAGGTAGTGGTAATCCCCTTTGATCATGGTTTAATAATGCTTCTACCGCTTGACAATTGAGGGGACGGAAGAAAAAATAACCCTGTCCATATTTACACTTAAAATTCTGTAAATGGTGGAGTTGTTCGGCAGTTTCAATACCTTCGGCGATCGCATCCATCTTCAGACTTTCAGCCAAAGCCACAATGACCCGGACAATTTCCCGCTTATCCTCACCTTCGGGAATTTGACTAACAAATGAGCGGTCAATTTTGAGGATATCTACTGGGAATTTATGCAGATAACCCAACGAACAGTAACCTGTACCAAAGTCATCAATACAAATTTTGATTTGTTGTTGTTTGAGTTGTTGTAAAGTGGCGATCGCTAATTCCGGGTCATTCATAATCGCCGTTTCTGTAATCTCTAATTTTAACTCCGAACCCGCCACCCCCGTCTCAACTAAAATCTTGCTAATGCGCCGACTTAAATCATTAGTAAATTGCTGAGAAGACAGGTTAACACTCATCATCAAATTAGAATAAACCGCAAATTTCTCTTTCCATTCGCTTAACTGAAAACAAGCCTGTCGCAATACCCATTCCCCAATATCAACAATTAAACCCGCTTCCTCAGCTATGGGGATAAACTCAGCCGGGGATATCAAACCCTCTTGGGGGTGGTCCCAACGCAATAAAGCCTCAAATCCTGCAATAGTCCCCGTCGATAGTTCAATAATAGGTTGATAGTTCAGCTCAAACTGTTGTTCTTGTAACGCTAAACGTAGCTGGGTTTGCAGGTATAAGCGCCGCAGAGCATTGGTTCGCATCGTCGAGTCAAAAACCACATAACAGCCTTTTCCTTGCCTTTTAGCGCGATACATGGCCGTATCTGCATCTCTTAATACCTCTGGAGAACTTTGATAATTAGAGTTACCCTCAACAATACCAATACTCGCACCCGTAAAAATCTGATTTTTTTCGAGGAATATCGGCAATTTTAAGGATTCCTGAATCCTTTCCGCCACATCGATCGCCTCTTGAATATCCCTAATATTTTCTAATAAAATCGTGAACTCATCCCCTCCCAATCGTGCGAGGATATGTGAATCCACAGAATCTGTAAGCCGCTTACTAACCTCGATTAGCAGTTGGTCGCCGATGGCGTGTCCGAGGCTATCATTAATAAATTGGAACCCATCCAGGTCTAAGAACAGAATAGCAAATTGATAATTATCTAGGGTCTTACACTTTCTAATAGAATCATCTAATTTATCTAGGAAAAATGCCCGATTCCATAAATCGGTAAGAGAGTCATGGGAGGCGCTATGACGCAGTTTAGCTTCCGTTTCTTTCAGGTGGGTAATTTCCATAATTGACCCTTCATAGTAAAGCACACGGTTATGGCGATCGCTATAAATAGCCCGCGCATTTTGCCAGATCCAAATTGCTTCACCATCCCGCCGATAAACTTGGGCTTCAAAATTAGAAACTGAACCCCGAGTTTGTAAAAGATTAATAAACCTATTATAAGTTTCCGGATCAGCATAAACATTCTTAATTTGGCTACCCCTAACCAACAGTTGTTGTTGAGAGTCATAGCCCAAGATTTGAGCTAAAGCCGGGTTAGCACTAATATACTTTCCTTGTAGGTCAATTTGAAAAATTCCCTCTAAAGCATTTTCAAAAATATCTCGATATTTCTCCTCTGCTTGCTTCCGTTGAAATACCGAACCCAATTGCATAGCCACTGAAGACACCAGTTTAACTAAGCGATTATCTTGTTCGCGCGGCATTGACATCAAAAACACTAACACCGCCAACACCCGATTATCTGCTAAAATCGGCACACCCAACCCCGCTTTAAACCCATATTGTTTAATCAGAGAATAGCGGGAAAAATTAGCCTGAGATTCCTCAGAAATATCTCGATCCCATTCCGGTTCTTGACCAGCCCATACCCTCCCGGCTAAACCATCATTTACACCCAGTAAAAACTTTTTACTCTGTTCATAAAAACCCGCGAAATCTGGTTTTTCTTGATAGCTAACTAAACTATATTCCAGATGAGTTTGTTCAGGGTTAGGAATCCATGCTTCCCCAAATTCCCAGCTTGTGGTTTGACAAAGAAGATCTAAAGCCACTGCTAAAGCTGAGTCAAAATCTACGGCGATGCTGACAGCGTGGGTAATTTGTTGAAGTAGTTGGAGTTCTTCATCGGCGCGTTTGCGATCGGTAATATCTAAACCAGCCCCCACAAAATATTCATATTCATCTGTTTCTTTATTAAAAACCGCACGACCATACCATTCTACAATAATTTCGCGATCGTCTTTCGTGATCATAGTTTCTTCCGTGCGTATGGGGAGGCGACGATTAATCATTAATTCAAATACCCAGGGCGCTGATTTTCCCTCTTCCTTCGGCACAAATGTGGCGCTGTAGTTCATCCCTTCCACTTCCTCTTGCTTATAGCCTAGAGTATTCAGCATCGAGGGATTCATGAATTTGACTTTTCCTTCCACATCTAGGACTATAAAAAAAGCCGGATTAGCTTCTAGTAAGGTTTGGGTAAAGTTTTTTTCTTTAATTAATTCCGCCTCCGCTTTATGGCGTTCCCAGATTTCTTGGCTAATTTGATTAGTTAGGGGACGTATAATCACCACTAAACAGGCTGTTCCCACCATGATAAATAGCATCATCGTTCCCGATAATAGTAAAATCTGGCGATAAACTGGGCTGTAGAGTTGCCGTTTCTTTTCACCCAGAATTAATGATGCTTCCAAATTGCGAATCGGACTGTAGGCGATGAAAGCATCACAGGAATTACACCATAGCCCCCCCGTTTGATTTCCGCGTTGGTAATTTCTTTTGATAATTTCTAAAATATCCGTTTGTTGACTCAGTGCCGATATTACCTGATTTGGTTGATTATAGTCAATCAAAATAGGCTTCAATTCATGATTATTTAAAATCGCCAATTCTAAGTAATTTGAATGATAAAAAGTGGCTTTTTGTCTGATTTTTTGGCGCAGATGTGATAAATTAAATAAAAATAAATGGCTGCCGTTAAATGTCCCATGCTTCTCAATCAGAATATGGGGAATATTATCAATTTCAAATAGACCGATAATATCTCCTGTTACCGTAGAAAATCTATGCTTATTTAAAAATTCTATTGGTATGGATTGACCTACTGCTAAAATTACCGTTTTTTGCTCATTTATATAGGCAATTCCCGTCAGATAATCCCCCAATAAATCTTGCCACATTTCCCGGGTATTTTCTAGGGCTTGCGGAGAAATATCGGTGAGTACCTCAGCATTAATGGTTCTACCAATGCCTGGTTTTTGACTTATTTTTAATGATTTATCTAAATATTCATCAATCAAGTTATTAATAATTGATACACTGTTTTGACTCTCAAAAATAAGTTGTTTTTCCTTATTGTTTTTAAGTCGATTATATAGAGGAATTAAACTCAGGATAGCAATAACTGTACTAATCAATAGTAAACCGAGGGCAGAACCATTGATGATTGATGATTTAATTTTTTGTGTTTTTAGACCCGACTTCTCCTGCATATATTCCCCAAAAGTTAATGATTATCAAAGGTTAAAAATGAACTGAGGTATAAAAAAGCACAATCCTAAGTTTTTAGGGTACTGTCAAAGGTCGAAACAACAGAGCTTATACATAATACATTTCCCCAATCAGTAGGAACATTAACCATCCAGATTATGGTGGGTATACTAATAACCACACCAGATATGGTCTAGGTAAGTTATATTATTACTCATTACATGGGCATCTGAATTAATTTAATTTTTCTTTAAAGATAGATTATAATACATTTAAGTAATCTACACCACAGAAATTCAAGATAGAACATGGTTTTAGCATTTGGTCGAGAAATTTGCAATTATCTGAACTCAAGTGAATGTCGAGAGTGGTTAATCACTAATGGTATTGGGGGTTATGGTGCGGGGACGGTCAGCGGACTGTTGACCCGCCGTTATCATGGATTAATGATAGCGGCTTTAAATCCTCCTCTCAATCGAACCCTGTTATTAACCAAGTTAGATGAAACAGTGAGCTATGATGAGCAATTTTTTCCAATTTATACAAATAGGTGGGCTGACGGCAAAGTAGATCCCGAAGGTTTCAAGCATATTCAACACTTCAGACTAGAGGGGACTATTCCCGTGTGGGACTTTGCTTGTGGAGATGCTTTGCTAGAAAAACGAATATGGATGAAACCAGGTGAAAATACAACCTATGTCCAATATACCTTACTCCGGGCTACAAAAGCGATAAGTTTGTCGCTCAAAGCGATGGTCAATCATCGGGATCACCACTACAATACTCATGCCAATCATGGGAATAACTGTCAGATGGATATTAAATCCAGATCACAAGGGGTAGAGATTCGATTATTCCCGGATACTAGCCCCCTATATCTGTTCACCCAGGGAAGTGGGGAGGAAGAGGTAATGATTTCTACGCCGGGTAATCCTTGGTACTATGGATATGATTTGGCAATAGAACGTTACCGAGGGATGGACTGGACGGAAGACCACCTCCATGCTTGTACTTTACACACAACTTTGACACCGGGTAGCGCGGTAACTGTGATTGCCAGCACCAAAGCTGATCCCAATCTGGATATGATGACGGAGTTAGAGGCAAAGCGCCAAAAAGACGGCATCTTATTGGAGTATAAGTCACCCGCACCACAGACACCAGATTGGATAACTCAACTGATACTAGCTGCAGATCAGTTTATAGTCGATCGCACTCTAAAAGACGGAACCCCAGGAAAAACTATCATTGCTGGTTATCCCTGGTTTGGAGATTGGGGACGAGACACGATGATCTCGCTACCCGGTTTGACCCTATCTACCGGACGCGCAGATATTGCTCGCACGATTTTACAAACCTTTTCCCATTATGTTGATCGCGGAATGTTGCCCAACCGATTCCCAGAAGTAGGCGAGACCCCAGACTATAACACGGTCGATGCCACCCTCTGGTATTTTGAAGCCATCCGCGCCTATTTCGACCATACCCTAGATATTAACTTATTAGCAGAACTTTTCCCGGTCTTAGATTCGATGATCCATTGGCATCATCAAGGGACCCGCTATAATATCAAAGTTGATCCAGAAGACGGACTACTCTATGCAGGAGAACCCGGTTCACAACTAACCTGGATGGATGCGAAAGTAGGCGATTGGGTAGTCACACCACGAGTCGGTAAACCCATCGAAGTTAATGCCCTGTGGTACCATGCCCTACAGGTAATGATCCGCATTGCCAAAATATTAGATAAACCCAGTCAGGACTATGAAACCTGGGCAAAAAAAACCGCCCAAGGCTTCTCCCGATTCTGGAATCAACAGGCAGGCTACTGTTATGATGTTCTGGACACTCCCGACGGGGACGATCGCTCCCTGCGACCCAATCAAATTTTCGCGATATCTCTGTCTCAATTAGGGAAAGTCGGCTATAGTTCCCTACTCACGCCGCCACAACAACGTCAGGTAGTAGATATCTGTAGCCAGAAACTGCTAACATCTTATGGTCTTCGCAGTCTGTCGCCGGAAGATGCGAAATATCAGGGTGTCTATGGTGGTGATGTGTTACAACGGGATGGAGCCTATCATCAGGGAACTGTTTGGGGATGGCTACTAGGCCCCTTTGCATTGGCTCATTTTCGGGTCTACGGCGCGCGCTCTCAAGCACAGTCATTTTTAGCACCCATGGCAGATCACCTCAATGCTCATGGACTCGGCACCCTCAGCGAAATTTTTGACGGCGATCCCCCCATGTCTCCGCGCGGATGTTTTGCTCAAGCCTGGACGGTTGCAGAAGTTCTCAGAGCCTGGTTTGAGTTAGAATCTAATCAAGGAGCCTGATTTAGGGTCGCCAACCCACTTCTGCTGAACTTAGCGAGGGTCGGAAAAATCCGGCGCTAACTTTCGGGTTAGTGTCGGGAATATGTCAAAATGGAAATAATTGCGCGCGGGGAACCCCAAAAATGCTTGTTTGTCCCCAATGTCAGTTTGAAAACCCAGACCATCATAAATTTTGCCAAAGCTGTGGCACATCTTTGAGTTTTCTGTTTTGTCCTCAGTGTAGCTGCGAAGTTTCCCTTGATCAGCTAAATTGTTGGAACTGTGGGGCTAAAACTGGGAAGGTGTGGCAGGCGGTTATATTGTGCCAGAAGCCAGCTCAGGAATCGCCACCCCAAGAAATACCCCCAAACTTGGCGGCTACAGATAACTTTGATCACCTCATGGGTGGAGTTGATGGCGTTCAGGATCAGATGTCCTCAAATTGGGATGTGATCACTACTCTATCTGCTGCTGAGGTGACATCAACAGAGTCTAGTCTGATGTTAGCTCAGGACTATGATACGGATTCGGTTTTGGAGACGGTAGGGGATGATTCTATGGCTGTGTCACTCTCTGATGAGCATGAGGAGGAGGGATTATTGCAGATGTCTAATGCTGAACAGATCGGAGATCGGGATTTGCTCTCGACGGATACGGAATTATCCCCCCCCTCGACTTCTATGGCTGAAGTTGATACGTCTGAAGAAGCTACTGTGGTGGATAAACCGGTTTATTTGGATTCCCAAGGACGATATAAACTGCTAGAACCCCGAGTGAGTTTACAGTTGGGGGAAATGGCAAGGGTGCGGGTGTTGGATTGTAAACCTTTGCAGATATCTCCCCTGGAGGCTTTGCAGTTGACTCCCGATGATCCCCAAAATAGGTCGGCTTTGCTAATTCCGGCGGCGCAAGTGTATTGGGATTTATACTATAGCTACCCCCAACATTTTCCCAAGGTCCATGATGCCTGGGAAGAAGCAGATCAGGCGATCGTGTTGTTGCCAGATTGTTCGGATTTGCCGGATTTTGAACAAAAGTGGCACGATATCCAGACTCCACTTCAACAAATTGTGGCTTGGTTACAACAGATGGCGCAACTCTGGGAAGTTCTCGAGCCTGGTCACTATCGCCAAAGTTTATTGCGGTTGGATAATTTGGCAATTTCTGGCACTGCTCCCGGCAGTTTATTTATTAAACAACTTTATGCTGATGACCCGGAAAAATTGCCGACTTTGGGGGATTTGGGACAACTTTGGCAAAGTCTATTTAAATTATCTGGACGGACTTTGATGGGTTCGATTACCCAAATGTTGCGGGATCTACGGGAGAGCAAATTGGAAGGGGTTGAACAATTACGCTTAAAGTTAGATGAAATTATGGCAGGACTGACACCACCAGAGCAACGGACAACAGAACCTCAGCGATCGTCTGTAACTCGTCTACAGACAGATGTGCCGATTACAGGATCTTCAGGGCAAATTGGAGATGCACCAACGGTTCCTAGGTTGCCTCAGTTGTTGGATTTACAGGCTTGTGGTCGTACAGACGTGGGAAAAGAGCGATCGCAAAATGAGGACTGCTTTGGTCTGCAAACTTTGTTAGAGCGTCAGGAAATCCCCGGTAGTCAGACTCTCTATGCTCGTGGTTTATATATCATAAGTGATGGTATGGGTGGACACGCGGGGGGAGAGGTGGCTAGTCGCATGGCTGTACATAGCCTGAAAGAATATTTTCAGACTCACTGGGCTGATAGTGATAGTTTACCCTCGGAACAATTAATCTTAAATGCGATCGCTGAGGCTAATGAGGCTATCTATAGGGTTAATATGCAGGGGACTCGTTCTGGTAGTGGTCGCATGGGAACTACTTTGGTATTAGTGATTGTAGCTAATACTCAGGTGGCGATCGCTCATGTGGGAGATAGTCGCCTTTACAGTTTTACCCGCAGTCAAGGTTTGCGACAAATGACTGTTGATCACGAAGTCGGACAGCGGGAAATTGCTAGGGGTGTAGACCCAGAAATCGCCTACACCCGTCCTGACGCTTATCAACTTACCCAAGCCTTGGGACCTAGGGATAGCAAGTATTTAAAACCAGATGTCAGATTTTGGGATATCACTGAGGATACTTTGCTACTGCTGGCTTCTGATGGGTTGACAGATAATGATTTAGTCGAAACCTATTGTCACACTCATATCCAACCTTTGATTGATTCTCAAGTTAGTTTAGATCGGGGAGTTGATGGCTTGATTGATTTAGCTAACGAACACAACGGCCATGACAACATTACCGCGATCGCTATTCGAGTCCTAGCGCATCACAGAGACTAACTCTAATTATGTCCGATATCTTGACATTGACCCTACTTGATGGCACTCGAACCAACCCCATTCAACAATGGCGGTTTCAAACGGAGCCTTTAGTTAAAATTGGTCGCGCTCCCGATAATCACGTCGTGGTTGTCGATCCCTTGGTTTCTCGATACCATCTCGATTTACAAAGATCTACTACTACCCAAAATTCTCGGTGGATGTTCAATAGCCGGGGAACTAATGGCACTTTTGTTAATGGTATTTTAGCGACCCAGGGACCTTTGACTGATGGCGCTTTATTAGAATTGGCTAAGGGTGGACCCTTACTGAAGGTCGCCATTGAACAACCTCCACCGCCTCCCCCTGTGGTTATTAATAAACCTAATTGTAATCATGATGGTAATCTACCAGATAGTCTATTCTGTATTCACTGCGGCTGGCCAATCAAGATTGAACGGAGTATCCGAACTTATCAGATTTTGCGAACCGTTGGTCAGGGAGGTATGGGAACCACCTCTTTAGCCTGGGATAGCAATAATAGCAAGGCTAATGCGCCTCAGACTCATTCCGGAAAGCCAATCCCCATTTTGGTGGTACTCAAGGAGATGAATGCAGATATGGCTAAGATAGCTAAGGCGCAAGAATTGTTTGAACGGGAGGCTAGAACTCTTAAATCCCTTAATCATCAGGGAGTCCCCAAGTTTTATGACTTTTTTGTGGATGGGGGTAAAAAGTATTTAGTTATGGAGATGATTCACGGTCAGGATCTGGAAAAACAAGTTGATCAAAGTGGACCCCTAACGCCGACAATGGCGATTAAATACATGATCCAAGCCTGTGAAGTTTTGGATTATCTCCATACCCAACAACCCCCTATCATCCACCGGGATATTAAACCGGCTAACCTGATGGTGCGCCATCGCGATCGCCGGATTATTGTCCTCGATTTTGGCGCGGTTAAGGAAATTGGTACCCCCCTAGAAACCCGTATTGGGGCGGAAGGTTATAGCGCACCAGAACAGGATAGGGGACAGCCACTCACTCAGTCGGATTTATATGCGATCGGTGCGACTTTGATTTTTTTATTGACTGGTGAGAGTCCCCTAAATTATATCGGGAAACAAGACCAAGAATACGGATTTGATCTCGATCGCATTCCCACTATTGCCCCGGACTTACGCGAGGTAATTAAACGGGTAACTAAATATACCCCTCGCGATCGCTATCAGACCGCGACAGACTTGGCTGATGCCCTCGCTAAATGCTTACCAAAATGTTAACGCTTCACAGAGTTTTATTCTTCATCCCAAACATCAACAGCCAACAGTTCACTAATCGGATCTTGCATGGAAAAACCGAATTCAATCAGTTCTGCTTTCCAATACTTCCACTTATCCCCAAATAGCAGTGCTATTTTCCACAGGCTATCTTCAGGCTTAACAATGTCAGACTTCACTAGGGAATGCACCTGACGCTGAAACTTATCCATCGGGTGTATAACCTTTTGGCTCATAATACCTCTTCAATTTTTGAAATCTTAAAGAACTTTTCGGGTTTTCCCCTCACGCGATGTCGCACCGATGCCTAAATTATCCGCATTTTTGGGGGAAGAGACCTCCTGATTATGTACAATAGCATACTTTCCAAAAAATGTCTAACTTTTTTTTCCACGTAAAACTCCTGGGAGGGTTGGAAGCTCCGTGATTGATCACGGAGAGGAAAAG
>NZ_JARPLU010000126.1:0-15204 GCF_032349615.1 Limnospira sp. PMC 1279.21
GTTTGATTCTCTCCATGATGCCATGGATTCCGTTCTCAAGGCTGCGTCCTAACCGCATTGACTAGTGCTATATCAGTGCCGAGAGCGAAGTCCATGGCAACCACTGTGAAGCACACAATGCTGCCTGACGTCGTCGTTGTAGTGCCTTTCGGCGCCGACAAAATCTCTACGCCAAAACGCCATCAGGACTCGATCGAGCACTCTCGGTACAGCGTTTAATCCATAATTTGGTTAGACCGCGATGGTCGAGTTGGGAGACTCCTGCCATGGCGCTCGGTTTCGCCTCACGAGCGGTGAGTGTTGGCCCAATGCTTTCTCTGAGGAGCTTTCGAGACTTGCCACCTTAAGTGACCAGTACCATCAATAATAAACTAGCAGTTCACATCAAATTTCTGTACGTTTTTTAGCATTTATAGTGTTTAGGGCTGGCCCTAGTCAATCAAACTCAAGCGGGAGGTGTGAAATACCCATATATGGTAGAATATATAGGCAGTTTTGCTGTTCGCATAGCCTCCCTGGAAGGGAAGGATTAGTCCCTATAGGCGGTTAAAGCTGAAAACCTTTAGACAGAGTTTTGGACAATGCCCCGAATTTTAGTGATTGATGATGATCCCGCGATCGCAGAGCTGGTGGCGATTAACCTAGAGATGGCTGGTTATGAAGTCACCCTAGCCCCTGATGGTATAGTAGGACAAGCACTAGCGCTGCAACTACTGCCCGACCTGATTATTTTAGACCTAATGCTGCCCAAAGTCGATGGGTTCACCGTCTGTCAGCGTCTACGCCGAGATGAACGCACCGGAGATATCCCGGTTTTGATGTTGACAGCCTTGGGACAAACCCAAGATAAAGTCGAAGGCTTTAACGCAGGGGCTGATGATTATTTAACTAAACCCTTTGAACTCGAAGAAATGCTGGCTCGTGTCCGCGCGCTATTGCGACGCACCGATCGCATTCCGCAAGCGGCTAAACACAGCGAGATCCTCAGTTATGGAGTTCTTACCCTAGTTCCCGAAAGGTTCGAGGCGATCTGGTTTGATCAGACAGTCAAACTAACTCACCTAGAATTTGAGTTACTGCACTGTTTGCTACAACGTCACGGTCAAACCGTAGCCCCCAGTGAAATTCTCAAGGAAGTTTGGGGCTATGACCCGGACGATGATATCGAAACTATCCGGGTTCATATTCGCCATTTACGCACCAAAATGGAACCCGATCCACGTCATCCTCGCTACATCAAAACCGTTTATGGTGCTGGTTACTGTTTGGAACTTCCAGCAGGTAACGGCAAAAACTCATCAGAGGTGGGAGAGACTGATCTATCTGATGTATCTGATCAGGTGTAGCACCTCAATCAATGGTTTTTGAGTCGTTGATAGACAGTGACTAACCCGTTAGCATCACCCACATTACCTGGAAACAGGACAACGGGAAGATTAGGGAATTGGGTATGTGATGCGGGGGTTTTAACCATTGAACAACCAGCCATAACCTGTCCCAAGAGTCGCGCGGTGGGGAGGCTTAGACCTTTACTAAGGACATCATTGGAGGTGATGCCTCCCTTGCTAATCAAAAATCCAATATCTTTTGGTAAACCCCGGACAATATCCATTAACAAATCTGAAACCGCCACCCCAAATTCTAACCGGACTTGAGTATTGTCAAAGGTGATTTCTTGGCGAGAGGTGTACACTACAGGGGTTTGACCCGGTTTATGGATTTGAGCAATGCGATCGCTAATTTGGCTGAGTAACTCTTGACGTAGAGAGGGACTATCATCTAACAGGTGAGACACATCTACCTCAACCCCCACGATATCTGGTTCTTTCAATAACTGTTCAAGCTGTTGGGTAGATTTTTTCACATGGGAACCCATCAACACCACTCCCGGTTGATTATTTCGGGTATATTTCCCCATAGACTCCGGTGGTAATGGTTGGGGACCCAGGGAGGCTAGGGAGGTGAGGATACTCGCCGCGCTGCGGAATAAGAAACGTTTTCCCTTACTGGCGGCGGCTAGGATATCCGAGGCGAATTGGTCTAGGTCGCTTTGGGTTTCCCCGTCAACTCCCACACATTGGTTATCACTGAGTTGCATCAGTCGGTCTAGGGTCCCGTTGCGAATGTCCCCCAATGTGAAAAGTTGCACAGCTTCGGCTTTAATGCGTCCTTGGGTCTTTTCCTCTACATAATCGGGTAGGTAGGAATAATGGTAGCTGAATACTGAATCGCGAGCAAATTCCGTTTGGTGTACAGGGGTATCAACGCCGTCTATTTTCAGGTAGTGGGTTCCCCCTCTGGTTATCCGTCCCCCTTCAAAGAAAGCGGGAACTAAAAAATGAGCGTCAAAGGGGCCTAATTCTTCGGCGATCACATCGGTTTCTATGGGGTAGTGACCCCGTAGGGTGGAGTCAGACCGACTCACCACTAAAAAGTCTTCGATAGACTCGGCGGCGATCGCTATTTTCAGATTATGGGTAACTTCTCGTGTAACTGTGGCTGCTGCTTCTGGGGTTAATGCTCTGGTATTAGTTAAGATAAAGAATATCGGAGACTGGTCACTAAGTCCCAGCCGTAAGGTTTCTACGTCCCATTGTGTCAATAACAGACAACTATGAACCGTTTGGGAACCGGTGGGGTCATCATCCAGAACTATAATTTTAGGTGCCATTGCTTTAGTGTGGAAGTAACAAGAGAAAGATTGAGTCAGACCGTAGGACTCTCTGACCACCTTACCATTAATGGTAACTTGAATCTACAGCCCATACAAATTTGTTAATGGCTTTCCAGTTATCATTGACAGTCAACAGGTTGTAGGATGATCGCCAGATGAATCAGTTGATTTATAGTCTTCCCAAAGCCGAACTACATCTTCACATCGAAGGGACTTTAGAACCACAGATGATGTTTTACCTCGCTCAAAGAAACCATCTATCTTTATCTTTCGCGTCAGTGGCGGATGTGCAACAATCCTATCATTTCTCCAATTTACAATCCTTTCTGGATTTATATTATCAGGGCGCTAATGTTCTCCGCACTGACCAGGATTTTTATGATTTAACCTGGGCTTATTTACAAAAATGCGTTCAGCAGAATGTCCGCCACACGGAAATCTTTTTTGACCCCCAAACTCATAGCGATCGCGGTATTGATTTCTCCGTTGTCTACCAGGGGATACACTCCGCCCTACAAGATGCCAAAACCTATCTAAATATCTCCTCCCACTTGATTCTTTGTTTCCTCCGAGATTTAAGCGCAGAAGCTGCCATGAATACCCTTGAACAAGCCTTACCTTATCAAGATGGCATTATGGCTGTCGGTTTAGATTCGGCGGAATTGCACAATCCTCCTAGTAAATTTAAACAGGTATTTGATAAAGCCAAATCTGAGGGGTTTTTAACTGTCGCCCATGGGGGAGAAGAAGCCGGCGCTGATTATATTTGGGAAGCCATTAATCTCTTACAGGTATCCCGGATTGATCACGGTGTCCGCTGTACAGAAGACCCGGAATTGGTTGCTTATTTGGTACAGCAACAAATCCCCTTAACTGTCTGCCCTTTGTCTAATGTTAATTTGAGGGTCTTTCCTGACATAAAATTCCATAATATTAAAAAATTGCTTGAGTTGGGTTTATGTGTTACTATTAATTCGGACGACCCCGCTTACTTCGGGGGATATATTAACGAAAATTATCTCGCTGTTCAAGATGCTTTGCATTTCACTAATTCTCAACTGATACAGTTGGCGAAAAATTCTTTTATCGCTTCCTTTCTCAGTCAAGCCGAAAAAGATAAGTATTTAGCCGACATCGATAATAATCTATATAATTGTGGTAATTGTGGCGGCGGGTTCCCCTGTTAATTATCTATAGAAGGTTATGTTAACTTTTGTAACGAAAAGTTAAGAAATGTTGCGAACAATTTTTTCTGGAGGGGGCGGTGGTTTTTTGGTGAAGTTTGTGCTATCATTTTAAATAATGGGAATATTTGTTAAATTTTTATTTAAGCCAAAAGTCGATTATTTAAAAGTATGTCAAGATAATATCATTAGTTCTGGGTGCTTGTCAACCTGTTGGCGCTAATTTGTCGGAACAATTTTTTAAAAATTGAATAATAAATCAACACGGGGTGAAGATTAGGCGATCGCATGAATGAATATGGATAAATAGAGTTGTTGAAGGAAGGGGACAAAGAGAATGTTAAAATGGCCAGATGTGGTTATTCTGCGGCGTAGTAGGTGTGTGAAAGTTGTAGCAGTGATGTTGCTGCTAGTGGTGTTAATTAGAAGCATTCCTTATTCAATACCAATTAGGGCGAAAGATATCCGTCAAAATTCGGTATCGATGGAATTTAGCGATCGCCAAGGTTTAGCATTAGGAACAATTCTCAGCCAAGACCAAAGTCATACGGCTGTAGTCCCCTTAAAGGAAGTTTCCCCGTATTTTATCCAAGCCATTATTGCAGCAGAAGATAAGCGATATTATCAACATGGTGCTGTAGATATAATAGCGATCGTGAGGGCGGTCATGGAAGCCATACAAGCCAGAGAGATAGTTAGTGGCGCGTCTACTATTACCATGCAACTAGCGCGAATGTTAGAACCCTCACCCAATACTCTCCCGCACAAAATCAGAGAAATTTGGTTATCTTGGCGACTATTTGCTGGAATGAACCGAGACGAAATTCTAGCAGCTTATATTAACCGTATTCCTATGGGTGGTAACCTGTATGGTGTGGAAGCGGCGGCGCGGACTTATTTTGGTATAGGTGCTTCTGACCTAAGTTTATCGCAAGCGAGTGTATTAGCGGGACTTCCCAACGACCCAACGGATCTAAATCCTTATTTCAATTGGGAGGGACTGAAACAGCGGCAAAAATATGTTTTAGATCGCATGGTAGAAGATGGGTATATAACCCCAGAAAAAAGCGATCGCGCCTATCGAGAAACTCTGAGAATTGCACCTCGCGAACAGGGTATTATCGCCGCGCCTCATTTTTTATTTTGGGTAGCTAGTCAACTGTCAAAGGCAGAAATTACCAGCCCCAAAATACAGACCACCTTAGACCGGACTCTCCAGCAATTTGTAGAAACCCAAGTCCGTCATGTCGTGACGGCTTTAGGGGGTCAAAATGTTAATCATGGGGCGGCTATAGTGATTAATAATCATACGGGGGAAGTTTTAGCGTATGTAGGTTCTCCTGATTATTTTAACTGGCAAAATTTAGGTTCAAATGATGGAGTGCAAGCCTGGCGACAGCCGGGTTCAACCCTGAAACCATTTTTATATCAATTAGCGATCGCCCAAGGAATTATCCGACCGAATACCATACTCCCAGACGTACCCACATATTACCCTATTCCCGGTGCTAAACTGTATGCACCCGTTGATTATAGTGAAACCTTTTTAGGACCTGTGCGGGTACGAATTGCGTTAGGTAATTCCTTAAATATTCCGGCTGTGCGAGTTTTAGAAAAAGTCGGTGTAGGTGAGTTTTTATCACGTTTACATCAACTAGGTTTTACCCACCTTGACCGAGAACCGGAACATTATGGACTTGGGTTAAGTTTAGGTAGTGGCGAGGTGAGTCTTTGGGAATTAGCCCAGGCTTATTTAACTTTTGCGAACCGGGGAAAGTTCACGCCACTGGTGACTACAATTATACCAGAAATTGCGCCCCCGTGTAAACAGAAATGTATGCAAATAGACACAGCCACCAGTTGGGAATTAATTGTAAATATGCTGGCGGACTCCCATGCTAGGGCTACAGCCTTTGGAGTTGATTCCGTGTTAAATTTACCCTTTCCGGTAGCCGTAAAAACAGGGACTTCTTCTGATTATCGAGATACTTGGACGGTGGGATTTACTACTGATTACACCGTCGCAACTTGGGTGGGAAATTTCGACTCTCAGCCGATGCAAAATATTTCGGGTGTCATGGGGGCTGCGCCGTTATGGAATCAGATTATGATGTATCTTCATAGAAACAAAAAACCGGATAATTTCCCGCCGCCAGAGGGATTATTTGAATTGCCGATTTGTAGCCATACGGGATGGAAACCCACTGATGATTGTGGCTCAGGGATTGTGTTAGAATATTTCTATCCAGAGGATATTAAGGATTATGATAACCTGTCTGTGACGGGGGAGTTACCCGCCGCATATAATGAGTGGTTATCGCAACAGGAATCGCCTCATTTAAGTTCAGGAAAACTGAGGATTGTTTTACCTCAAAATAATGATTATTTCCTGGTCACTGCGGGTCATGATTCGCCCCTAGAGTTGAAAGTTGCGGGAGTTGACAATCAAGAAATCCAATGGTTTATTAATGATAATAAGATAGCCACAACCACCAGCAAATCAATATTTTGGCAGCCAGAAATCGGAGATTTTACCCTGAAAGTAGTCACCCGTGAAAATATGAGCGATCGCATTAATTTTCAAGTGAGGGAAGCCGAAGTCAAACCGTATCGGCGGGGTTTTTCCATAGGTGAAGATTGACAGGGGCTGCGGGACAGACCCCAAACCGAAGCCAGCCGAGGGAATGTAAAGTTTAATTACAACTTTTGTGAAAATATTGAGAAATGTTCCAAAACCTCATCTTAGCCTTAGCCTAGAATTTTATAAGTCACGAGATTAACTGAGATGGAAAAGTTAAAGAAATACCGGATCAACTGTACCCTTACCTATGGCGACATTTACGGTCAAATCATGATTTGGCTGATCGTCATTTTCATCGCCCTAGCCTCCTCCCTAGCCTTGTGGAGTAGTTCTCAGCAAATTTTTGCCCTCACCATGCTAGGACTGATTGTAGTGCTATCGCTGCCGTTTCTGCTGTTTGCCTTCGTTACCACCTTGTTAAACCATATCGAAGTCATGCCCACAGACATCAACTCAGAAACAGCAACAGATCAGGAAATTAAGGGATCTGAACAGCCAGCGCAAGCTACCAGTTAAGACACCATAGCAGTCAGTCAACCCTAAAGACTTCCTTGCCTTTTGGCAGGGAGGTTTTTTTTTGTTTAACTATGGAATATGTGCAAATATCGAACAAACTAGAGAACTATGCTAGAACATGATGTAATTATCGTTGGTGGTGGTTTAGCGGGAAGTCGCGCGGCCGTTGAGATAGCCCGGACTGACCCCAGCCTAAATATTGCTGTTATAGCTAAAACGCACCCCATTAGGTCTCACTCTGTAGCAGCCCAAGGAGGTATCGCGGCGACTCTCAATAATGTTGACCCTGAAGATACCTGGGAAGCCCACGCCTTTGATACGGTGAAAGGGTCAGACTACCTAGCAGACCAAGACGCTGTGGAAATTCTGGCGAAAGAGGCCCCAGATGTAATTATTGACCTGGAACACATGGGGGTTTTGTTTTCGCGCCTCCCGGACGGTCGTATCGCCCAACGGGCTTTTGGAGGTCATACCCACCGCCGCACTTGCTACGCGGCTGATAAAACTGGACACGCTATCCTCCACGAGTTAGTTAATAACCTGCGTCGCTACGGTGTGCATATCTATGATGAGTGGTATGTAATGCGCCTGATTCTGGAAGAAGGGGAAGCGAAAGGTGTGGTGATGTATAATATCCTCGATGGTACTATCCAAGTGGCTAGGGCTAAAGCGGTGATGTTCGCTACGGGTGGCTATGGTCGGGCTTTTAACACTACTTCTAATGATTTTGCCTCTACGGGGGATGGCTTGGCTATGTCGGCTTTGGCGGGGATACCGTTACAGGATATGGAGTTTGTCCAGTTTCACCCGACAGGCCTTTATCCGGTGGGTGTGTTAATTTCTGAGGCGGTACGCGGTGAAGGGGCTTATTTGATTAATAGTGAGGGCGATCGCTTTATGAAAAATTACGCCCCCGGTAAAATGGAGTTAGCCCCCCGTGATATTACTTCTAGGGCAATTACGTTAGAAATTCGTGCCGGACGGGGTATTAATCGTGATGGCACTGCGGGCGGCCCGTTTGTGTATCTGGACTTGCGACACATGGGGCGGGAAAAAATTATGAGTCGCATTCCTTTCTGTTGGGAAGAAGCCCATCGTTTGGTGGGGGTTGATGCGGTGGTTGAACCTATGCCTGTGCGTCCTACGGTTCACTATTCTATGGGGGGTATTCCCACTAATACTGATGGTCGGGTTCTCGCTAGTGCTGATAGTTTGGTAGATGGGTTATTTGCTGCGGGTGAGGCGGCTTGTGTGTCTGTCCATGGGGCTAACCGTTTGGGTAGTAATTCTCTGTTGGAGTGTGTGGTTTATGGGAAGCGGACGGGGGCGGCGATCGCACAATTTGTACAAAACCGTAAATTGCCAAATGTCAACGAGTCGCACTACCTCCAAGAAGCTAAAAATCAGGTACAGGAATTACTGGATAAGTCCGGGGACTGTCGCATTGGTCAACTTCGACAAGAATTTCAGGATGCTATGACTTTGCATTGTGGAGTTTTTCGCACTGAAGATGTCATGCAGGAGGGCTTAAATCAGCTTCAGATATGCCGTGAACGTTACCAAAATATTTATTTGGATGACCGGGGTAAATTGTGGAATACAGAAGTTATTGAAGCCTTGGAATTACGGAATATTATGATTGTGGGTGAGATGATTTTGACTTCTGCCCTCAACCGTCGCGAGAGTCGGGGCGCTCACAGTCGCGAGGATTATACTACCCGCGATGACCAGAATTTCCTCAAGCATACTCTTGCTTACTATTCCCAGGCTGGCATTGATTTGGCTTATCGTCCTGTGGCTATTACTATGTTTGAACCCCAGGAACGCAAGTATTAAATCACTCAAATTATCATCTCCCCTGTGACCAAAGAAGACTTTTACAGGGGAGAAAATTTAATTGATAATTCAAGATATCGGTCAGGGAAAGGCGATCGCCTACGGGGTTCCGGTATACCTCGCCTCCCACGGAAAAGATTAATACACCCGCCACTGTGAACACAAGCTGACTTCCCAGAAACCGGGTTTCTGAAATCTTGACATTTGGGATGGGATAGTGGAAAGTGAGTGATTGGTGATGATTTCGGGTAAACAGTTCCCGGTGAAGAATGTGCTTAACCAATTATTATGTCTGAAGAAAACTTAGAAGAAACCGCCGAAGAAACCGCCGAAGAAACCGCCGAAGAAACCGCCGAAGAAACGGCAAAGGGATTTGGGCAGAGTGATGGTAATTCCCAAATCCGGTTTAAACGGGAGGGTGAGAATTTACTGCTGATTTTACCAGAGGAAGGCGATCGCTCTGAGAACTCCAACAGTAGTAGTTGGGGGGATTTGTTGCAGGTGATGAAACATCGGATCACAGGGGAGGAACATAGCTGGGAAGAGGGGCTAGAAGTGCATCTGGTCAGCCCAAATAGGCTGTTAGATAGTCGTCAATTGCAGGATATTAGAGATATCCTGACATCGGCGAAATTAGAGCTAAAGCGGGTAAGAACAGGTAGGGCGCAAACAGCGGTAGCGGCGGCGACGGCGGGATATTCAGTCGATCGCGAATCGGATCGCGACCATTTAAACCAAAAGGAAAGGGAAAGGACTACCGTAGAGGCTGAACCCCTATACTTAAAGATGACTTTGCGATCGGGGGTAGAAATACGTCATCCGGGGACGGTGGTAGTTTTGGGAGATGTTAACCCAGGTAGTTCCATAGTTGCTAATGGGGATATAATCATTTGGGGTCGTTTGCGGGGAACCGTCCATGCTGGGGCTAACGGAAACCTGCAAACCATGATTATGGCCTTGCAAATGGAACCGATGCTGATCCGCATAGGGGATCAGGTGGCGCGGGGTCCAGAAAACCCGCCGGAGGAATTTTACCCGGAAGTAGCTTATATGACGGCGAAAGGCATCCGTATTAGCCGGGCTACGGAAATGGGGCGAGTGAAACTCTGGCAAATCAGCAAAGCCCCTAGTGATGACAGCCTGTAATACTATTGCTGTTGGATATGGCTAGGGAATCTGCTATCATCCGATCGCATTTATTGCCCATGTAGCGATCGTTAATATTAATAACTGTTAACCAACTAAGAACCCCCATGAGTCGCATTATAGTTGTAACCTCTGGAAAGGGAGGAGTCGGAAAAACTACCTCTACAGCCAATCTTGGCATGGCTCTCGCCCAACGAGGACACTCAGTTGTGGTGATTGATGCTGACTTTGGTTTGAGAAATTTAGACTTGCTGCTGGGACTGGAAAACCGCATTGTATATACGGCGGTGGAAGTCCTATCAGGGGAGTGTCGTCTGGAACAGGCTTTAGTGAAAGACAAGCGCCAACCCCGGTTAGTATTGTTACCAGCGGCTCAAAATCGGATGAAGGATGCGGTAACGCCGGAACAAATGAAGGAGTTGATCAGCCAGTTGAGTCCGAAATATGAGTATATTTTGATTGACTGTCCGGCGGGTATTGAACAAGGTTTCCAAAATGCGATCGCCGCGGCGAGTGAGGCTATTGTGGTAACGACACCGGAAATATCAGCCGTGCGAGATGGCGATCGTGTGATTGGCTTATTGGAGGCGAATGGTATCAAGCGGATACGGCTGCTGATCAACCGGATTAAACCGGGGATGGTAAAAGCTAATGATATGATGTCGGTTCAGGATGTCGAGGAAATTCTAGCCATTCCACTGGTGGGCGTAGTTCCCGATGATGAACAGGTAATTGTTTCGACTAACAAGGGTGAACCTTTGGTATTAACGGAAACTATTTCTCCGGCGGTGACAGCCTTTAATAATATTGCCCGCCGCCTAGAGGGGGAAAAAGTGCCGTTTATGGAGTTAGACCCAGCGCCTCCTGGTTTTTTTGCGCGACTGCGTAGGCTGTTGTCGTCTAAGATTATGTAGTAACCCTTTGAATAACTCATCGCCGGGGCGGTAGGGGTCTGGGGGCTTTCTCAAGAGGTGACTAGGGACGTGCGGAGTATTGGATCATCGAGGTATTTATCGCCCAGGTGTAGGTTTTGATCCACTGTTCGATAATGTAGCAACAGCAATGAAAATTAATGAATTTATCGACAAATTTTTGAACCGCAAGAGGCCTAACAGTCGTGATGCGGTCAAACAACGGTTAAAATTAGTTCTCGCCCACGATCGCGCTGATTTATCTCCCGAAGTTGTAGAAGCTATGCGGCGGGAGATTTTGGAGGTGGTATCTAGGTATGTGGAAATTGATACAGATGACTCAGAATTTGGGTTAGAAAGCGACCAAAGATCGACTATTTTGATAGCTAACCTTCCGATCAGACGAGTGAGAAAAACCGTCGCGCCGGACTCCTAAACTGGCACTCCCAGGAGAACTGCTTTTTTGTGTTGTCAAACCGACCCGGAGTGGGAGGCTTTAGTCAACCGGCGGCGCGTGCAGCAGATTAAGGAAAAAGTGGTATATTATCTGCCAACATTAGACATCTAGCCTATTATGAAACGGAGTTTCTTTGAGAAACTCGGTTTCTGGGAGTCGGCTTGTGGGGGGGGTTATCTTACCTCTTATCAACAAGATAGTGAAAAGTATAAAAATGCGTTACTATGAATAAATCAGGTTGAGCAAGGTGCGATCGCCTCATCCTAGGTACTGTCTCAATACAGGTGACATCCGATAAAGGCGATCGGTTTTTTCCAGCCAACAACGACGGCTAAGAGATTGTAGGGTATTGAGTAAATCTGCAGATGGCATCGGGGCAATTTCTAAGAGTTTGACTAGGGCGATCGCCTCATCTTCTTTAGCTAAAAGCGATAAAAGTTGCTTTTCTGGTTCCGATAGGTAAGCCAACGGTTCCTGTAAAATATCTTGCAAATCTTGAGGCAATAAAAAAGGCTGATTTGCTAACACTTCACTCACGGTTAAGCCTAATTCAACCATAAAATTCGCCACAGTTTTTAACCATAACGGGTTGCCTTGATAATAGTCAATAAATCGGGAGCCATTTGCTTCGGGTTCTAATCCTTGTTGGGCGATAATTTGGTGAGCGGATGCAGTGTCTAACCCCCTCAAGATTAAGTTATGGGTATTTGGGTGTTTAATTTGAGCAATTTCTCGCGGGTATTCCCAACCCATCAGGATAAAACAACTTTGATGCGATCGCTCTTTAATTTGTTTAAATAAACTGCGATAATCCTCAGATTTTGGTTGATAGTGACCAGCCAATTCACCCCGCCTAAATAGGTAATTGATATCATCTAAAATAATTAAACAGCGATGATTTTGTAAATATTTCATCAGGGGTAGCCGTGAAGTTTGATTATCCCCCTCGGCAAAAATTTCGGTTAAATTATTTTGCAATTGGGCGACAGTGGGGCAAGTTTCCAGACTACGCCAAATCACATATTCAAATTCATGTTTAATTTCTTCTACCAGTTTGATACCCAGGGCGGTTTTTCCCATCCCTATCATGCCAGTAATAGTTAAAATTTGTGCTTTTTCTGTGAGGATTAATGTTTTGAGGAGTTCCAGTTCAGCAGTACGATTATAGAAGTTACCTAACTTAGGCATTTCACTTAAATCGTGATGGAAAGTTGGGCTTTGTTGGGGGTTAGATGTTACTTGATTTTCCGGGTTTTGGTTGGGTATATCTGGTGGTTGTCTGGCTTGTCCACAAGTGTTAAAACTACTAATGGCTACAACGTCCTGTGCAAAATTTGTCACATGATCAATTTGCCACCTCTGTATGGTCGAGCGAAAATTGGATTTCTTAACCTCTTCTCCCAACTCCTCTGAAAGAGTCTGCCATAATTTCGCTCCAACATCCCGAACATAACTCTCGTTACAGTGCTTTTCCTGGGCAATTTCGCTGTATTTCTTGCCTTGCAGAGTTCCCCGTGCGATCGCCTGTTGCAAGTCATCAAGGTGTTGCCCAGTCTTAGCAAACACCAGAGCGTCAGCCATTTTTAGCACTTCATCAACATTCATGGAGTCGGGTAGATTTTGTGATTTTCCATATTATAGCCAACATTTACCAGCATTTTACCACAAATTATTGCATTTTACCACATTTTTGACGAGGTGGAGTTGGAGTTGCCAACAAAATTGCCAACAAAATTATATTTTTTCCAAACCCAGTCATAACAAGTCGTTGCTATGATCAATATAAATCAACTGTTATCGATTTATTAAGGTTAACTACATGGAGCAAGCTCTAGAGAAGCACACAGAGCAACCTGCACCTTTTAGGCTCTACAATAGCAAGCAGAGCCTAACCATAAAAATCCTTAAAGAAGGCGATCAAGTTTTGAATGTCTCATACATTGGCGATCAAATCCATATAGTGGTGCGCCAAAAAAACGAGGAAGTTTTAATTTACGTCGTCTTTCTTGATGAGGGTGGACAGCCTAGATTGTCTAAAAAACCAGCGATTACTATCACTTCTGGAGATGGTGAAGTTGAAGCCTCGGCTATCGATCCTAATAGTGGAGAGGAAATTTTGTCTATAACGTATACGGGTGAATGAGGTAAATAGTGGGTAAGAAGTCTCTTAAAATTACCGTCAACGGGTTGAATGATGATAACTACGCGGATGTCGCTCATCAGGTAGTTAAAGCAGTCAAGTCCGAAGCTCCCAATAGTGATATTTCTATTCTAGGGGCAAGTCCAGAAGTGTTTGAAGGTTCCTCTAAAAAGAAAATAAAAGGTGATTAATGTGGCAAGTCAAAAGCGACCAAAAGAACACCAAAAAGCACAAAAATTAGTTAAGCAGAGGGATGGGAACGAATGTGAAATTTGCGGTAAAATAGGAGAAATCGCACATGGACATCATGTTATTGCTTACAGTGATGGTGGGCCAGCGGATTTAACAAATATGATGACGCTTTGCCCAGACTGTCACAGAGCTTATCACAATGGTGAAATAAAAGTAGATATTTGGCGATTTTAATTAAAACGTCAAATTTTTGTGTAGTAGTTTAATTGAACGTGATAGTGTGCGTTATGCGGATAAAAATTTATGGATATAATCGGTAATTTATAGATTCACTTTAACGCACCTTTGTTGCTAAATATTGGTGCGTTACGGCGGATTGGTAAATTTTCGTAAAAATCTCAAGTTGGTCGCCGCCTAACGCACCCTACAATAAAGAAACCGGGTTTCTGTGAGCATTTTGGTTGGGTGACAGAGATTTGGTGTCAATTACCCGGTTTCTGAATTAAGTTTACCGCTGATGCTATAATCAAATAATCATATCTATAACAATCGATAACTAAGATGTCGCCCGCTAAAGAAATCTCAATTTCCTTACCAACATCCCTAGTACAATTTATTGAGAACTATAAAACCGCCAAAGGATGTCAATCCCCTGACCAAGTGATTCAATTAGCTTTAGAATTATTGAGAAATCAAGAACTAGAATCCGCTTACAGAGAAGCATCTAGTGAAATTGATTCCGCTTGGGATATTACAATTGCCGATGGATTAACCGATGAAACGTGGTGAAATTTACTATGCTAATCTCAGTCCGGCGGTTGGATCGGAAATGGATAAACGCCGCCCCGTGCTTATAGTAAGTAACGATGCAAATAACCGCGCAGCGGATACAGTGACAATTCTACCCATTACCTCTAATGTGACTCGCGTTTACCCTTTTGAAGTGTTAATCAATCCAGAGGATAGCGGTTTATCCAAGCCTTCCAAGGTGCAAGCGCAGCAGGTGCGAACTATTTCTAAACAAAGGATCGGTGGGGATGCCGTGGGTTTTTTGAGTCAGGAAGTTATGCAAATAGTAGAGACTGCCCTCAAACTCCACTTAAAGCTAGATTAAATTTCCTCACGATCGCCATTGATTCATTCACCTTTATTTGTGGTTAAAAAAGCGCGATTCCCGTCTCTGGATACGCTGCGCGGAATCGCGCCTCAAGCAACTAAGCAAAAAAACCGGGTTTCTATGAGTATTTTGGTTGGGTGGCTTTCGATGGTCGTAAATTACCCGGTTTCTGAAGCCCTCTACCAACCCCAAAACGGCGATCGCTTGCCATTACAAAATAGTTAAATAAGTGTCCATTGAGTCTTTGGTAGCGTTAGTTGGGGGTAAATTTCTGCCTCCAATTAACCATCTCTATTGCCAACGTAACGCACCTTTTTGGCTAAATATTGGTGCGTTACGGCGGATTGCTAAATTTTCGTAACAATCTCAAGTTGGTCGCCGCCTAACGCTACAATAAAGAAACTCACTTTTTGGCTAAATATTGGTGCGTTACGGCGGATTGCTAAATTA
>NZ_JARPLU010000127.1:0-15055 GCF_032349615.1 Limnospira sp. PMC 1279.21
GGGTTTCACGGAGTTTCACCCAACCTACGGTGTTGGGTTGCGTACCTCCACCCAATTGACGGTGTTGGGTTTCACGGAGTTTCACCCAACCTACTGCTAAAAGGCAAATTTCTGGGTCCAGTAGTTGTTCAAATTAAAACTTCCAGTGTCATTGGCGAGGAAGTAGTGACCAATACCAATTTGGGTATAACTGGGATTGAGGATATTCTCGCGGTGTCCTGGGCTATCCATCCACCCCTCAACAACAGATTCTGGTGTACGATGACCTGCGGCAATATTTTCTCCGACCCCAGATGTAAATCCTACGGCTCGGGCGCGGTCACTGGGGCTAGAACCATCAAGCCCAGTATGACTAAAGAAATCTTGCCGCGCCATGTTGGTGCTATGGTTTCGTGCGGCTTGGTTTAATAGGGGGTTCAAAGATAAGGGCTGTAAACCCGCCTGGGCGCGTTCTTGGTTGACCAGTTGTAGCACCTGTTGCTCAAAGACTTGGTTATGTCCATCATCAGAATGATCTGTGGTTGTGTTTTGAATGGATATTCTGCCACCGATAAAGTCATTGGTACTAATAGATGAAATGCTGACATTATTTAATGTGGCTAATACGCCACCATTTTCGAGAATTTCGGTGGTGAAAGGGTCTAAGGCTTGAACTACTAATTGTCTCGCGCCATTAGGAACAATGATTTTATCAACTCCCGGCTGGAAGTCAGTAATTAGGTCCCGGTCAGCAGTTGATGAAGCTAGGATAAATTGATTAGCGCCTCCCCCTCCTGTTAAGGTATCCAAGCCTTTATCGCCGGATATCAGGCTATTTCCCGGACCTCCAATAATCACATCATTACCAGCGCCGCCATAAAGACTATCGTTTCCCGACCCTCCAATTAGGGTATCATTACCCAAATTACCGAATAGGAGATTATTACCGCCACCTGCTTCTAATAAGTCATTATCCTTACCACCAAAAAGGGTATCATTGCCACCGCCTCCAATAATGGTGTCATTGCCTTGGTTTCCGTAGAAAATGCGTCCGGTATTATCATTCACTGCATAATCATTTCCCGCCAACAGAGCGATCGCATCTGGAAAAGGTGAGGATCTAAAATAGGAAAGCTGTTCTGGGGGAAGTTCAGACATGATAATTCTGTCATTCCCAGGAGTAGCTATACCTAGGTCTAATCCGTTTTCGGTGATGATGTCAAAAAGCATGATTCCATGTAGATGATGGTTGCCAATTTTTTCTATGGTAGATGATTTTTGGGAAAGTGGCTAGGAGTTTACAAATAATTACATATAGTGATAATTCTTAGCATAATTTAATTTTAATTTTGACTCCCTTCAGACAATTACAGCCTGTTCATAAATCATCTGATCACTTCTCAAAGTCCCTCTCCCTCTCTGGGAGAGGGATTTAGGGTGAGGGCAATGTATTAAGCGACTGGTGAACAAGCTGTAATATTGTCTAGGCGGGTTTAGATATTTTTAAAAGCTACAAATACTTTGACAAATAGATGGTAAAATCGCGGATAAATTCCTATTTTATGGGGGTTGCAGCGATAGACAAAAAAGGCGATCGCGCTTCGAGCGCGATCGCCCAGATATGTTGTCGGAAGCCAGAAATGTGGTCAATCGAATCAGAAGGCATGGGAGGGTTTCATAATTGTTGCCTAATAGACAACAACTCTTTTTTTAGTCTTTTTGGGAAAGCAGACACTGACAAAATCGAGAAGCACCCCGATTAAGGGCTTGTTCTGCAGCCATAGTTAGGGTTTGAGTCTGTGAACCGATCGCCGGAGTGCTACTGGCGACCCCAAAACTGAGTAATCTTTGGGAATAAATCGACACTTGGCTAAGTTGTCCAATTTGTTCCTGGATAGTATCCACTAGGCGCACCGCCCATCGAGTATTGGTAGAAGGCAATAATACCGCAAATTCTGCCTGTTGATAACGAGCAACCAAACCGTGAGGGTGGGTGACAGTATGTTTAATGATTTTGGCAACATTACGCAAACATTGATCAGCGGCGTTGTCACCCTGTTGCTCTCGGTATTGTTCCCAATCTTCAACGCGCGATAAAATCAGAGATAGCGGCGCTTGTTCCTCCATCATTCGCTGCCATTGGCGACTGAGATAATCATTAAACCCATGACGGCTTACCAGTCCGGTGAGACTGTCGATGATGTCAAGTTGCTGGAGTTTGCGGTTAGACTCTTCTAGCTGGTGGTAGAGTTCGGCTTGATAAATGGCGATCGACAGTTGATTGGCAAAACCATGGATCAGTTTCAGGTCGGACTCTTGCCACTGATAACCGGGGTCAGTCATCACTAGGCTTAAACTTCCCCATAAACGACTGCGACTATACAGCGGAATTGGTAGCCACCCCCCTGGACAGCTTTGTAGGAAGTCTTGAATGGTGGCTTCATCTTGGGAATTGGGGACCTTCAGGGTTAGCGATCGCAACACTGACCGTAATTCCGACCCCACCTGTTTAGTGTAGGTTTTACCCGAATTAGATGGGATTTTAGCCAATATAGAATTAGTCGGTTGTCGATATTCAGCCCTATTTAACCATGATTTGCCTTGGGCAATAAACTGCACAATTTGCACCGACTCGACTTTAAAAATTTTCCCCAGTTCAGTCACTGCCATCTGAAATATCCGCTCTAAATTCAGGGAATTTCGGATCACTTGGGTTAACCTTTCCATGGCTTCTTCCCGTTGTGATTGTTTCTTGATGGCATCTTCCATCACTTTTTGGGAACTGGTGTCAATGGCAATGCAGAGATTTCCTTCAAACTGGTTTTCTTCATCAAATAGGGGACGCACCGACAGTGTTACCCAAACCGATTTTCCTAAACGGTGTCGCAGACTCAGATTATATTTCTCTTCGCGATCGCCTGGGTGATTTTGGTGAGCGATCGCCGAAAATGCTGGGTGTCTCTCATCCATAAATTTCCACAGAGATTTACCAATCATCTCTTCCGGAATATATCCCAGGATTTCTGCCATTTTCGGATTAACAAATGCCGTCTTCGTCTGGCGATCCAAAATCCAAATTCCCGCCGCCGTGGTCTGGAGGGTTCCCCGAGAGACTTGATCCCGACTCAGTTGCTCTGTGTTTATGGTGCTAACATCTACAGGTTCGGTCACAGTAGCCATTTGCCGACTTTGCTCAATTAGTGGCATTTCCTGATGACAGTTCATACAAAAGCCAATTTTCTTATGGGCGATAATATGAATGAGAAGCGGCTCAGAACAGCACGGACACAAATACTTATCCATCATTCTGGTTTACCTCAATTTTTATTAGCTTTTTGTTATTATTAAACGGTCTTTCTTTTAGGATAAGTTGGTTTTTCCGACTTTGTTCCTTAGTGATACAAATCTTGATATAACAGTAGATACAGCCCTGCTATGATGGGCTATTCCCTAGACGAAATATCTCCATCTTTACCTGGCTAATGGCCCACCCATCAGTTGCTCCCTTCAGGGACTCTACAAAACTACATAGCCATAACTACTCCAACGAATCCCGGCTTTAGTTAAGTTTCCCTGATGTATTGAGGCAAAAACTTTTGATTTTCCAAAGATTGATAAATTTTTGTTGATAACTTCTCTCAAAAACTTGACGACAGGATGCGGGTTAGAGTATCATCATATAAATCGCTGCCAAGGCTTTGCTGTGTCTATACGCCAAAAAAGCAGCTAAAACCCTGATTATATCGCCCCTCATAAAATTATCCGAGTAAAATTTAAAAATCCCGATGCACGAGTTTTTGAGGAAAAAGCGATCGCCCCAAATCCGCCTCTTGACAAAAACGACATTTTGTGCATATACCCTGAACGATCCGCGCCTAGGGTGCGTCAAACTGTATCATGAGCGGTCATAAATGCCATAAATTCATAAAGTCCCATGAGTCTTGCTCAACAATACACCCTAGCCCAAGCCATAAGCCAATCAGGAGTCGGACTCCATAGCGGTGAAATCACCACCGTAAAAATTCTGCCAGCCACCAGAGGCGGAAGGCACTTTGTCCGAGTTGACCTACCGGAATGCCCAATAATTACAGCCAGTTGTGAATCAGTAAGGTCTACCACCCTATCAACAGAACTGGGAAATAGTGATAGCGCCAGTATTCGCACCGTAGAACACCTGTTATCTGCCCTCACCGCAGGGGGAGTCAGTCACGCACGCATAGAAGTTAACGGACCAGAATTGCCCCTATTAGACGGCTCCGCCAAACCGTGGTCAGAAGCCATAGCAGCAGCCGGGCTGAAAGAAATTGAACCACAGCCTAGTGCACCCCTCAATCAAGAAATCTCTGTGCGTCAGGGAGATGCCTTCGTGATGGCTATACCCTCCACCGAAACCCGATTTACCTACGGCATTGATTTTGAAGTGGCGGCTATCGGGAACCAGTGGCATAGTTGGAGTCCCGATGAGCAAAACTTTATCACAGAAATTGCCCCCGCCCGGACTTTCACCCTAGCCTCACAGATAGAAGCCCTACAAAAAGCTGGATTAATCAAGGGAGGAAGCCTAGATAATGCGATCGTCTGTTCCCATTCGGGTTGGATAAATCCGCCCCTAAGATTTGCAAATGAGCCAGCGCGTCATAAAATCTTAGACTTAGTAGGAGATCTCAGTTTACTGGGAACTATCCCACTCGCCCACTATCTCGCCTATAAAGCTGGTCATCACTTGCACGTCGAGTTAGTGCGCCGCATTAGCCAAACCCCTACCAACAGCAACGTTTAATATTTAAAGAATGTCCACAGTTAACACGACCGCCGATCTTCAGGATAACAACAACTCACAATTAGCACCGGAAAACACTTTAGCGATCGCAGAAATCCAAAAACTGCTACCCCACCGCTATCCTTTCGCCCTAGTCGATCGCATTATCGAGTATATTCCCGGAGAACGAGCAACCGGAATTAAAAATGTCACCATCAACGAACCCCACTTTCAGGGACACTTCCCCGGTCGGCCAATTATGCCTGGGGTGCTAATCGTAGAAGCCATGGCTCAAGTCGGCGGCATTGTACTGACCCAACTGCCAGACATGGAAGGTAAACTATTCCTATTTGCGGGAATTGATAAAGTCCGCTTTCGTCGCCCAGTAGTTCCCGGCGACCAGTTAATCATGCGAGTACAACTACTGTCCGTCAAACGCCGTCGTTTTGCTTATATGCAAGCAGCCGCCGAAGTTGATGGGCTAAGAACCTGTGAAGGAGAACTAATGTTTTCCCTGGTAGACTAAAGCCTAAACTTTAAACTGGACCAATGGAATTACACCAGATCAGGTTCAGGAATTGCCACAGTTCCGTATAATTGCGGCAGCAAACCAATTTGGTCAATCAGTAACATATTTGATTTCCATGACCACTTTAATCCACCCGACAGCAGTGATCGAGCCTGGTGCTCAGTTGCACCCGACCGTGCGGGTGGGTGCATACGCCGTTATTGGAGAAAACGTAAAAATCGGCCCTGGTACTACCATTGGCCCCCATGCCGTCATTCAAGGATGGACAGAAATAGGAGCCAGAAACCAGATATTTCCGGGGGCTGCTATTGGGTTGGAAACCCAGGATTTAAAATACGAGGGGGCGGTGAGTTTTGTTACCATTGGCGACGACAACCGCATTCGGGAATATGTGACCATTAACCGGGCTACCTACGCCGGAGAAGCTACCAAAATTGGCAATGGTAATCTACTTATGGCTTATGTTCATGTGGGCCATAACTGTACCATTGAGGATGGAGTGGTAATTGCCAACGGGGTAGCTTTGGCGGGTCATGTTCATATTGAGTCTAAAGCACGGTTGAGCGGCGTTTTGGGAGTCCATCAGTTCGTCCGCATTGGTCAGTTTTCTATGGTTGGAGGTATGAGTCGCATTGACCGCGACGTACCACCATTTATGTTAGTGGAAGGCAACCCGTCCCGAGTGCGATCGCTTAATTCTGTCGGTCTTAAACGCGCGGGTTTGACTAATGAGGAGTTGGGACTAATTAAAAAGGCATTTCGGATTTTATACCGCACCCCACACCGTCTCTCAGAAGCGATCGCTCAATTGGAACAACTCCCCCAAAATTCCTATCTTGACCATTTGATTAATTTTGTCCGTCTCTCACTCACACCGGAAAGGCGCGGTCTTATTCCGGGAAAACGGGTCACACCAGAAGCGCCATGAGGATTTTTATTAGCACCGGGGAGGTTTCAGGAGATATGCAGGCGGCGCTATTGGTAGCAGCCTTGCGCCGACAAGCCGAAATTAAAGGTTATAGCTTGGAAATTACCGCTTTGGGAGGGCCGCAAACCGCAGCCGCCGGAGCCAAATTGTTGGGGGATACTACCGCTATTGGTGCGGTCGGAATTTGGGAGTCTTTGCCCTATTTTATCCCTACATTGCAAATGCAGGCTAGGGTCAGGCGTTATCTGCAAGAAAACCCTGTCGATGTCGCTATTTTAATTGATTACATGGGACCTAATATCGGTATCGGTAATCTGATTAAAGGCAGATTCCCCGAGATTCCCATTATCTATTATATTGCCCCCCAGGAGTGGGTTTGGTCTATGGGATCGCGCAATACTAATCAAATCGTCAATTTTAGCGATCGCATCCTTGCCATTTTTCCCCAGGAAGCCCGCTATTTTGCCGCTAAAGGCGCGAAAGTGACCTGGGTAGGGCATCCGCTTATTGACCGGATTACAGCCTACCCCAGCCGCCACCAAGCCCGGGAAAATTTGGGTATTGCTACTGAGGAAATAGCGATCGCCTTACTTCCCGCTTCCCGACAGCAGGAAATTCGCTATTTAATGCCCATTATATTTCAAGCCGCCGCCACTCTTCAGGCTCAGTTTCCATTGGTGCGTTTTTGGATTCCATTATCTTTAGAAAAGTATCGGGCAGATATTGAACGGGGTATTTTACAATATAATCTCCGGGCTTCTTTAGTAGAAAATAAAACTGATGTACTAGCCGGCGCTGATTTGGCGATCGCCAAGTCAGGTACCGTTAACCTTGAATTAGCTTTACTGGAAGTTCCCCAAGTTGTCGTTTATCGAGTGAGTCAAATTACCGCTTGGGTCGCTCGTCACCTTCTCCATTTTTCCATCCCCTTTATGGCTCCTCCCAATTTAGTCCAAATGAAGGAAATTGTGCCAGAATTGCTACAAGATGAAGTTACACCAGAAGCCATTGTCAACCAGGTTATCCAACTTTTTCCCAACTCCACCAAACGAGAACAAATGTTAACTGAATATCGACAAATGCGCCAGGTATTGGGGGGAGAAGGAGCAGGCGATCGGGCAGCCATAGAAATTTTAAATGCTGGTAAAACTTGAGGTATCCGAGGTAAATTTATGCAAATCATTAAAGTTTATGTTGGCGGCTTATTTGGAATTTTTAACCACGAAATTCCTGTTAATTTAAATGATAGAATGACCATCATTCACGGCCCTAATGGCTTTGGCAAAACCGTGATTTTGAAACTACTTAACGGCTTATTTAATTGCCAGTATTCAGAATTAATAAATCTTCCCTTTGAAACTTTTAAAGTAGAATTTGATGATGGTAATTCTCTGGAAATCGATAAAAAAACAGGCAGACAAGACCAATCAAATACCATCAGGTTTAATTTTTCTAAAAATTCCGAAACCTTTATTTTAGACAAGTCCCAAATCAATGATATTGATGAAATTTCTATCAGTGACTTGGACTATCTAATTCCTGAACTTATGCGGGTTGGTCCTCAAAGGTGGCGATACTTACCCACGGAAGAAATGCTCTCAATATCAGACATTGTAGATAGGTTCCCAGATTTATTGAGAGGTATTAAATGTGAACAACAACCTGAGTGGCTACAAGATTTACAGAGGCAGATTAATGTCAGACTTATAGAATCACAAAGACTCCTCAATATTGCCTCTAATTATGAACGCAGAATCGCTTATAAAAGATTATCTGATTTATCAACAGTATCCGTATATTCCCGTGAATTAGCGCAAAAAATGCAACACAAATTTACTGAATATGGCACAATATCTCAATCTCTCGATAGAACCTTTCCCCTCAGAGTGGTTCAGCAGCAGCCATCAACTTACTTAACAGATGAGCAACTTTATGATAAATTAGACCATCTTGATAAAATGCGATCGCGACTTATGGAAGTGGGTTTGTTGAATCAAGATGAAAGTTCAGAAGTTGATATTCATCCACCATCTATAGACGAAACAACCAAAAACATCTTATCTGTTTATGTAGAAGACATGGATAAAAAACTAAGTGTTTTCGATGATATAGCAGACAAAATTGATTTGTTTCGTAAAATAATTAACAAAAAGTTCGCCTATTCTTATAAAAATATTGGCTTTAGTAAAGACCAAGGATTTATTTTTACATCATCCTATAAATCATCATTATCTGAATATAAACAAGTTTTCAATAATGAACTTTGCCCAACGGATTTATCATCAGGCGAACAACATGAGTTAATCCTTATATATGAATTACTATTTAAAGTTAAACCCGATTCTTTAGTATTAATAGATGAACCAGAATTATCCCTTCATGTTGGCTGGCAAGTTGAGTTTATCAAAGACTTGCAAGAAATCACTAAACTCGCCAAACTCAATATTGTAATGGCTACTCATTCTCCAGATATCATTCAAGACCGTTGGGATTTGACAGTGGAACTCCAGGGACCCAAATGAGAGAGTTTATTTCCGTAGACCGTGAGGTTAATAAAGTCCGCCTATTGCGAAGTACATTTAAAGGTACTTTTCTGTTAGTTGAAGGTCATACTGACAGGATTTTTTATAATTGGCTTATTGATAAATCAGTTTGTCAATCTGTCATCATTGCTGGTAAGCCATCTAACAAGCAGCTTGTTATTGATGTTCTCCAAAAACTCGAAAATTCAGATTTTCCAGGAGTTGTAGCAATTGTTGACGCTGATTTTGATCACTTAATTGATGATTTACCCAGTTATAGTTCTAATTTACTTAGGACAGATACCCACGACCTAGAAACCATGTTATTAAACTCTCTAGCCTTTAATAAAGTCTTGGATGAATTTGGTTCAGAATCAAAAATATCTAGCTTTCCGGGAGATATTAGGGAGGTTTTACTAGCAGCCGGAAAGCCTGTCGGATATTTGCGTTGGATTTCCCAGACGGAAGGATTAAACTTAACTTTTCAGGGTATTGATTTTAGTAAGTTTGTTGATAAAAATCAAATCAAGATTGCCTACGAAAAGCTAATTGATGTTGTGAAAAATAAATCCCAAAAGTCCTATCTAAGCACTCCAGATATTATCTCTAAAATAACGAATTTAAATAGTCAAAGTGACGATCCTTGGCAAATTTGTTGTGGTCATGATTTAGTAGAAATATTGTCTTTGGCTTTATGCAAAGCAATTGGTTCTCATAATTCCCAGGATGTTAAACCTGAGATAATCGATCGCAGTCTGCGACTTGCTTACGAAAAAGCCTACTTTTATAAAACCCACCTCTACTCTGAAATTTGCCGTTGGGAAAGGGATAACCAACCCTTTAGAATTTTAGAACCACCAGCCTAAAATCTTGATATTAGGTGCTTAATATAATCGGACATATCCCCACAACTATCATACAGGAAACCCAGAAATTAAATACAGCCTGTCAATTATAAAATGGAGGGGACAGTTTAGGAGAGTTGCCAACAACCCAACTAATTGTCCCCAGGTGTAGTTAATGTCAAGTTAACCTAACTTTGTTCTCTCAAAGTTCCGGTGCGAACAGCGAAACCTTGATTTTGACCATTGCGGCGTAATTCCAATCGTAATTGATGACCTACTCCCGTTTGTTCAACCAACTGTTGAACCTCCGCTGCGTCCCGAATGATTTGACCATTAATTTGAGAAATCACATCACCCACTCGGAGTCCAGCCTGAGCCGCTGGAGAATTAGGAACCACACGGACAACTAACACCCCTTGGTCTGTATCAACCTTTAAACCACTGTTGGGATCATTATTAATATTCTGCTTAACTTCGGGGTTTAAACTCACCATTTGAATACCCAAAAATGGATGATCAACGTGACCATTAGCCACAATTTGATCAGCGATATTCCCAACCCGATTAATCGGAATAGCAAAACCTAAACCCTGTGCGCCTTGGATAATAGCCGTGTTCATACCAATGACCTCACCATTTTGATTAAGTAAAGGTCCCCCCGAATTACCCGGATTAATCGCCGCATCAGTTTGAATAAAACTCACCCGTTTATCCGGTGCGCCAATAGAGCCACTAGAGCGACCGGTAGCACTAATAATACCCATGGTGACAGTGTTTTCTAAGCCTAGGGGATTACCAATAGCGATCGCCATTTCTCCCGGTCTCAATCGGTCAGAATTACCCAAACTCACAGTTGGGAGATTTTGCGCCGGAATTTTCACCACAGCCACATCAGTCACCGGGTCAGTTCCCAACACTTCCCCATCAAACTGGCGACCATCGCGCAAAGTCACCCGCACTCGGGTGGCTCCCTCCACCACATGAGCATTAGTCAAAATCCGACCATCAGAACCCACAATAAAACCGGAACCCGAACCCTGAACAACTCGCCGCCCCGGACCACTAGGGAGTCGTTGGCCAAAAAACCGTCGGAAGAACGGGTCATTAAACACATCAGGAATCTGAGTTTCTACAGTTCTGGCTGTATCAATTTGAACCACTGCTGCTCCCACCCGCTCCACCACAGCACTGACTACATTAGGATTTTGTGCCAAAACGTGACCCGGAGAAACCATCCCAGGGTTCATATCTGCCGCTCCACTGTTAGTTTCACCGGTACTTTCACGGGAAGAACCAGCATTAGGAGTAAGGGAAACAACACCAAAAGTAAGCCCCGCACCCAACAAAAGCATCGATAAATAAGCCACAGGCTGAATAGGACGCACAGAGGATTTTAGAGAATCTTGCATCGTTAACACTCCCATTAATCGCTTGATAGTTCTTAGATTAAATGAGAGATTTGGCGAAGTTGTAGCATTGATATGACATCTCTGTGAACGACCAGCACCAACCCCGCTACAGGAGCGGTTATCAAAAATTATCCCTGGACAGCAATTATGGTAAACTAGGAAACTGCGAGACATCCCACCTCACCTGGCGGGATATCTATAAACAAGACAGCCCTCCTGCTTACCTTCTAGGTAAATGGTAGGGTTGCTCTCAAGGCAACCATTGGGGGAAAATATCAACTGTCCTCGATTTTGAGGTATTTTGTCAATTCCCTTGACTATTGGCTACCTATTCTAGCTATCCGGTTTACCGACACGCTAATGATGCGGCCCCCAAACACATCCCAATTTGGCAATATTTTACTGGTTGACGATAAACCGGATAACTTGCGACTGCTTTCCCAAATGTTGACGGAGCAGGGCTACAATGTCAGGAGAGTGACCAAAGGAAAAATGGCCTTGATTACGGCTAAAGCGTCACCTCCTGATTTGGTGCTACTAGATATCAAAATGCCTGATATGGACGGTTATGAGGTTTGTTTGCAACTGAAAGCTGATGAAATTACGGCAGAAATTCCGGTGATTTTTATGAGCGCTTTAGATGAACTTCCTGATCAAGTCAAGGCTTTTACTATAGGTGGAGTAGATTATATTACTAAGCCTTTTCAGGTAGAAGAAGTCCTAGTGCGAGTCAAAACTCAAATACGTCGCCAAGCCGAACACTTAGCCAGGGAAGCCCAACGAGAACGAGCCTTAGCCTAAGTGATTGATAAAATCAGGCGCACCTTAGATATTAACACAATTTTGGCTACAGCTACCGCCGAAGTCCGTCAACTTTTGAACGCCGACAGAGTGGCTATATTTAGCTTTCATCCCCTCTCTAATTACCGGGATGGTAATTTTGTCTCGGAAGATGTTTTACCTGAGTTTGAATCAGCTTTAAATTGGCAAGTTCATGATTCTTGTTTCGCCAATTCATTTGTGGAGGAATACAAAAACTCCCGCATTCAATCCATTGCTGATATTTATGAAGCAAATTTAGACCCTTGCTATATTCAACTTTTGGCTAAGTTTTAGGTGAGAGAAAATTTGGTAATTCCCAGGCAAAAAGGGAGCCATCTCTGGGGTTTACTATGTATTCATCAATGCTCATATTCTCGCAATTGGAAAAGTTCTGAGGTCGAATTTGTACAGAAAATAGCCCTACAATTGGTGGTGGCTTTGCCACAAGCATAATTGCTCACCCAGGCGCAGAAACAATCCCCAGAACAAACCAAAGCCGCTCAACAGGAAAGGACTTTATCTAGGTGAATTGAAACCATACGCCCAACCCTGGATATGGATATGATTTGGAGGGCTACTGCTCAAGCTGTGCGCCAAATTCTCAGATGCGATCGCGTTGTGGTTTACCGACTTTTACCCCAAGGAAACGGCCAGTTTTTGTTTGAGTCGGTAGCCCCAAACTGCCCCCAGTTTATCAATATGACTGACCCTAATACTTGGTTGTCTTGGCATTGGAAAGAGACCCAAGGAAATCTCAATCAAGTTTATAATCAACAGGCAGTTAATGATATTTACAAATCCACCCTTTCTAATTCTCATCAAGTCCTCATCGATGAATTTATGATTAGATCCTATATGATTACTCCCGTATTTTTAGGCTAAACTCAATGGGGAATGATTGCCGCCTATCAACACAATTTCCCCAGAGAGTGGATGCATCGAGAAGTGAGTCTATTAGCTCAAATTGCCAATCAATTAGGTGTCGCTCTCCAACAAGTAGAACTGATGAAACAGTTACATAAAGCCAAAGAAACCTCTGATGCGGCTAATCGAGCTAAAAGTGAATTTCTCACCAAAATTAGTCATGAGTTACGCACTCCTTTAAATGCTATCTTAGGCTTTACCCAAATTCTGGCTAGGGATGAACAGTTAAATTTAGCTCAACAGGAATATATCAAAATTATTGGTCGTTCGTGAGAGCATCTGTTAGAACTGATTAACGATGTCCTAGAAATGTCGAAAATTGAAGGGGGTCGCATTACGTTTAATCAAATCAGTTTTGACCTTTACTATCTTCTGAGAAACTTACACGAAATGCTGGGTTTAAGAAGTAAAACTAAGGGCTTAAAATTAGAGTTTCAGGTGCATCATAATTTTGTCCCCTATGTGAAAACCGATGAAAATAAACTGCGACAAGTTTTGATTAATTTATTGGGAAATGCCATTAAGTTTACGGAATCAGGACGAGTGACCCTGCGAGTTCAGTCTCAGAACTATGAAACCCCTGATCTAACTGTCCTCAGTTTTGAGGTGGAAGATACCGGACTAGGAATTGCTCCCGATGAAATTGATATGCTATTTAAACCATTTGGGCAAACTGAAACGGGTCATAAGTCTAATGAAGGGACGGGTTTAGGATTACCAATTAGCCAGAAATTTGTACAAATGATGGGCGGCGAAATTGAGATTATCAGCGAGGTGGGAAAGGGTACAATAGTCAGATTTACCATTTTCGTACAAGCAGCAGACCCTCAAGAAATCCCGGCTCAACCTATCCAAAAACGGGTGATTGCTTTAGCTGACGGACAACCATCTTATCGGATTTTGGTGGTAGAAGATGCCCAAGAAAATCGCCAGGTACTGGTCTGTTTACTGTCTAAGGTGGGTTTTGAGGTGCAGGCGGCTGAGAATGGCTTAGAAGCGATTAAAATGTGCGCTCAGTGGCAACCTGATTTGGTCTGGATGGATATGAGAATGCCAGTTATGGATGGTTTGGAAGCTACTAAACAGATTAAAGCCACGATACCACCAGATCGCGCCCCTATCATTATCGCTCTGACAGCTCATGCTTTTGAAGAGGAGCGATCGCAAATTTTAGCTATGGGTTGTGATGATTTTGTCAGTAAACCCTTTCGAGAAGCAGTGATTTTTGATAAGATGGCTCAATACTTAGGGGTGCGCTATCTATACGAAGGAAGTCCTGTAGAGGATGTATCATTAACTTCCGATCTGCAAAACCAGCCTGCTGTCCCCCTTGACAGGGACTCCCTGCAAGTGATGCCGACGACTTGGATAGAGCAACTACATCAAGCGGTTTTGTGTACCAACGAACCGGAAATTCTAGCCTTGATTGCTGAAATTCCAGAGTATCATGGCGCTTGGGCTGATTTATTAAAGGGATGGGCTGATAATTTTGAATTTGACCGAATTTTGGCTTTTATTACCGGAAACCCAGATCTTTGAGCGGTTAAGTTCCAAATATCATCTTGGATTTGCGGAACAAGGATGCCAAAATAGGAACAAAGGATATGGTGAGATGTAGCATCCAGGAGTGTCAATGAATAGCAATCACAAAATTTTAGCAGTTACTAGACCAAACAAACCCCCTGAGCCTAGTTCCGAATCGCCCACTACCAACACCCAAGAACATTCTCGGTCTACTGGGACTGTCAAACACATTCCTAGTCGCACCGTGAAACCTTCAAAACCCATTAAACATAAGCCGAAAGTGGCGGTGAAACTTCCCCAGGCTGACAATTCTGAGGGTGAGGTGTTTGTGGTCGGAGATCATATTCTGGTCAGAGCGCCTTGGGGACTGTGGGCACGGGCAGAAATTAAGACTTTCTATCAAAGTAGTCCAGATACTGTCATGGCTCATTTTATACCAAAAGAAGAACGCACAAACTGGACTTGGATGGGTGGTTTAATTCGCTCTGATTTGTTGAAACGAGCCAATCCAGACTCGTAGGGATTTTGGCGATTTTCTCCCTGTTATCGTAAATTCAGTTTCTGGGAACCGGATTAAACCCCCACCGCCATACCTTGGGAATATAAAACGGTTCCCGCCACCCCGCAGACAAGATGAATTTGGGCCAGTAACTCAAGGATCTGGAAGCGAATGGGTGTAGGCTGCATCGCAAGGCAATCATTGCTACAGTAAAGAGCATGATTTAATCTCAAATTAGGTTAATATTTTAGGGCAATAGGGTATAATAAGCGAGAAGAGTTGAGGATAAACCTATTGCCAGATATGTCAAACCCA
>NZ_JARPLU010000128.1:0-15020 GCF_032349615.1 Limnospira sp. PMC 1279.21
TAATAGCCCCCTATGGTTTCTAACTGTAGGGGGTGTCTATGTATTTTCTCATTTACATAATGTATTTACATTATGTAACTTCTAAAATATGAATGCCTACCCTATCATGTCCAGATATTACCCAGAACTAAGTTACCCCCAACAGATAGCTTTACCTACAACCTACGGCTAAGATTTTGGGGGTGAACTGATTATGTTGGTATCGGTTTCTGCTCGGTAATTGTCACCAGTTGAAAAGTTGTTTAGGGGTATCGGGTTGGTTCCGGTAGGAGATAGTTTAGATTAGGCGATCGCACTTTTCATATCAGCCAGATGATAGCCCATAGTTTCCCCTCACCGAGGATTATGAATCAGACCCATAGATAACCGGATAGGCGATCGCTCATAGGTTTACCTATAGGTCTAGTCCACGGAAAGGCGGTCTGATATCTTTGTACATTGATAGCTTGGGGAATTATCTTCTGCTGTTGTCGTGGTTGATTTTGAAACATATCCTCCCCCCAACCGGAACAAACACTCTTGGGGGTGCGACCGACGTGATAGCAGTCAATGGTGAGGAACGAACCGATAGGCTTGCCATTGACGGGTATCACAAGGGAGTTACCCTATCGGTGTTTGGTTGGGGGGTGGTATGGGTATTTGACAGATTGATTAAGTTGTGCTTGTTGACTGAGTAATCATCCTATTGACAGAATTATTTTCCTGTGCTAGGACTAGATTGTGAGTAATATCTGAGTAACTAGGTATAGTTATCGGGTTAAGTAAATCCCGGTTATTCCTACCAGCATTAGGTCAGTTAATAGTGGGCAGAGTCGGACTCGAACCGACATGACCGAAGTCGCCACATTTTGAGTGTGGTGCGTCTACCAATTTCGCCATCCGCCCGAATTGGTTACTTTGTTATTATACACGATTTTTCCAGATTGCAACAAAAAATTATAATCTGGGCTACTGGCCCAGCGATAGATTTCTCTGGCCCTTAGTACAGGTAGAGGATGGGTGAGTTGAGCGGTTTGGGCTTGTTTAAGTAACTCTCCCAACTCATCACTACTCATTTGATCATAGGCGATCGCTTGTTCAAGAAAAGCATCCAAATTAAGTTGAGGGGCTAAAGTTGGGGAACCCCCGGACAACTTCATCAAAACCGACATCACCACTCTAGGGTCTTGGGTAGCCAACAATGCAGCGCGATCGCAAGTAAACTCAGCACAGCGGACCCATTCAAGAATCTGAGTTTGTAGGGACTGAACCAAAAGCGCACCCAAAGTAGAGAATTGACCCGCCGCCAAAATAATCAAATTCGCCAAAGTCAGATAAACACCATGCTCACACTTGAGATGTCCCAACTCATGACCAATCACGGCTTGAATTTCTTCAGGAGTCAACAAATCCACTAAAGAGGTATGTAGGACAATAAAAGGCTGTTTTCCCCGCATAGCCAAAGTGTAAGCATTAGGGACTGGGGAAGACCTAACATAAAGCTGTGGCGGTTCCAAGTCCAAAGTCTGACAAGCGGACAACAAGAGATTATGGAGATATGGAAGCTGTTTTTCACCGACGAGAACACTCGAAGCAATATTTTCCAAATAGAAAAACTGCTCACCGACGGAACCGAGCAACTGACGGACGATCACATCTAAACCGGGAATTTGCTTTAAAGCATTAGTGGCTTGTAAATCAAGGGGATGGCGGAAATGATCTGCTTTCAGACCAATGAGAGGATTAGGAGACAAAGCCATAGTATTCAATCAAACATTGGGGAAATACAACAAGGGGCGGGTTAGCAACACCTAGGGAGTACCTTGAGGTTAGCTATAATGCCCCTATAGTTAATTATTAGCCTAGTTTACTTATCTTTGGCAGAAGAATTTTCCGATTCCGGTAGTGGCTCTATACGTTCTATCCGAGCGCCTAAATCTTTCAACTTGAGATCGATGCGTTCATAACCGCGATCGAGATGTTGTAAATCGGAAATAGTAGTTTCACCCTCAGCGGCTAAAGCAGCCAATACTAAGGCGGCTCCGGCTCTTAGGTCTGTAGCCCTGACTGGCGCACCAGATAAAATAGGAACACCACTAACGATCGCCGTATTACCCTTCATGCGGATATCAGCGCCCATGCGAATCAATTCCGCCACATGGTGTAGACGGTTTTCAAAAACAGTTTCAGTAATCAGACTATTACCCTTGCTCAGAGTTAGCAAAGACATAAAAGGGGCCTGCATATCCGTAGGGAAACCAGGATAGGGTAGGGTTTCAATATCTGTGGGTAGGATTTCCTGACCGGGAATAATCCGAATCACTTGATTATCTTCGGCGACAATAGTTGAGCCAGTTTTCCGTAACTTAGCAATCACGGCGGTGAGATGATCTGGAATAACCGGAGCCAGGGTTAGTTCAGAGCCAGTAATGGCTGCGGCCAATAAAAAAGTCCCCGCCTCAATGCGATCGGGGATGATAGAATAATCCACCGAGTGCAGATGGCTAACTCCAGAGATGACTAATTTCTTAGTTCCCGCGCCCTCAATTTTCGCGCCCATAGCCCGGCAGAAATTAGCCAGATCAATAACTTCGGGTTCTTGAGCCGCGTTATCAATAATGGTTTCCCCGTCTGCTAACACTGCAGCCATCATCAGGGTTTCGGTGGCTCCCACACTGGGATAATCCAGATAAATCTTAGCGCCTTTGAGACGGCGATCGCTCCCAGTCACGTATGCTTCAACGATCCCATGATCAATTTGCACATGAGCGCCCATCGCCCGTAGTCCCTGAACATGGAGATCCACAGGTCTAGCACCGATAGCGCATCCCCCCGGTAAGGGAACCTTAGCTATCCCTAATCGCGCCAAAAGCGGTCCGATAATAAAGAAACTAGCTCGAAGCTGACTAACTAACTCATAGGGTGCTTCAGAGTGAGTAAGTTCTCTAGCATTGATATCAATAACACTACCATCTCGTTTGAGGTCTACCCCCACAGCCGATAGAATTTGCCCCATAGTGCCGACATCAACCAATGACGGAACATTCCGTAGCCGACAGTCTTCCGAACACAGTAGAGCGCCAGCCATGATGACTAGCGCCGCATTTTTAGCACCGCTAATAGCTACCTGTCCTTTCAGGGAAGAGCGGCCCGCTATTTTGATAATAGGCTGATCGGCATCAGAGGCCGTAGAAACGTTAGACGAATTGAGAGTGAGTGTAATGGGTCTACCCTCCAAAATTGGGTTTTGACTGTGCATTGGTGGTTAATTTTTTTGTTCTGATTCTACCCGAAAGATTCTAAATGTCTAGGGGTAAAACAGGAAACGCCGGATCGGTATGGGGTGAAACCCCTATCAGAAAAGGATTTGAGACCATAAGGAAAACAGTATTTAAGTGGGGTGCCAATTTACCGCCACCCTACAGACCAGGTAAAGATATCCCGGCGCGGGAGAGTTGATCTATTGGGTGATTCGGTAGGCGATCGCAGTCTGATGATTATGGTTCCTGTTTGGTGGTGCGGGAAATGATACCCTAGATGGTGGAGAGCGTTTGCGGTTCAGCCATTATCACAAAATTAAGGTTCAGGTAAGATGCAAATTGGTGTCCCCAAAGAAGTTAAAGATCAGGAATTTCGGGTGGGATTAAGCCCCAGTAGTGTCCGAGTCTGTTGTGAAAAAGGCCATCAGGTTTTTGTAGAAACAGAAGCCGGGGTGGGGGCGGGATTTTCTGACCAGGACTATCTCGAAGCAGGCGCTGAGGTGGTTTCCTCACCCACAGAAGCCTGGAATCGTGAATTGGTGGTCAAGGTCAAAGAACCCCTACCCTCAGAATATCCCTTTATTCAGAAGGGACAACTTCTATTCACTTATTTACATCTGGCGGCGACTAGGGAATTGACGGAACACCTTATTAATAGTGGGGTGAATGCGATCGCCTACGAATCAGTAGAATTATCAGACCGACGCTTACCACTACTCACTCCCATGAGTATCATTGCGGGTCGCCTTTCCGTACAGTTTGGAGCCAGATATCTGGAACGCCAACAAGGGGGGCGCGGCGTTCTCCTGGGTGGTTTCCCCGGTGTCAAATCCGGTCACGTCGTGATTTTGGGTGGTGGTATCGTCGGCACCGAAGCCGCCCGCATTGCCGTGGGTATGGGCGCTATGGTCACAATTATTGATATTAATGTCGATCGCCTCTCCTATTTGGAAACTTTGTTTGGTTCCCGGGTAGAATTGCTTTACAGTAATTCAGCCCACATTGAGGCTACTGTTCCCCAGGCTGATTTACTCATTGGTGCGGTCTTGGTTCCAGGTTTTCGGACCCCGATTTTAGTTTCCCGTGAATTGGTCGCTAAAATGCGCCCCGGTTCTGTATTAGTTGACGTGGCGGTTGACCAAGGCGGTTGTATTGAAACTCTCCGACCTACTTCTCACAGTCAACCCACTTATATTGAGTATGGCGTGGTTCATTATGGCGTTCCCAATATGCCGGGGGCTGTACCCAGTACCGCTACCCAAGCCTTAAATAATAGCACCTTGCCTTATGTTCTCAAATTAGGCGATCGAGGACTTCGCGCTTTAGCTGAAGATGCCGCTTTAGCTAAGGGGTTAAATGTCGAAAATCACCAACTTGTTCATCCTGCTGTTAGGGAAGTTTTCCCGGATTTGGCTTAGGCGTGCCATTCTCCATGTACCGACCCGCTAGGGTCGGCTTCCCAGAATCACTGTTGATTTTTTATTCAAAAAAAATTTGTTCGGCCCATCCTGCGCGGAGGGTTGACAACAGCCGGGAACTTGTGGTAGGATATTGACATACAGTTTAATAATGAGAATATATACTTAAATTTAAAAAAAGTCACTATTCCCATTATATAAAGTATAGCCGGGAGCGCCACCAAAAGCAACCCCTCCCCCCGAAAAAAAAATTTTTTGCAACATTTCTTAATTTTTTGTAACAAAAGTTAACACAAAGTTATTGACGCATATTGCGCTTGAGTTGTTCGAGTTCCTCATCCATTTCCCACTGACGAAACTGCTGTTCGAGGGGGTCAGGGGTAGCTTGAAAGCGAGTGTAATCATTTCCTTGGTTCCATCCCTGTGTTTCCCAAGATTTAGTTTGGGTAGCTTTAGCACTGTTGATTTTTTATTCAAAAAAAAAATTTGTTCGGCCCCTCCTGCGCCGAGGGTTGACAACAGCCGGGAACTTGTGGTAGGATATTGACATACAGTTTAATAATGAGAATATATACTTAAATTTAAAAAAAGTCACTATTCCCATTATATAAAGTATAGCCGGGAGCGCCACCAAAAGCAACCCCTCCCCCCGAAAAAAAAATTTTTTGCAACATTTCTTAATTTTTTGTAACAAAAGTTAACACAAAGTTATTGACGCATATTGCGCTTGAGTTGTTCGAGTTCCTCATCCATTTCCCACTGACGAAACTGCTGTTCGAGGGGGTCAGGGGTAGCTTGAAAGCGAGTGTAATCATTTCCTTGGTTCCATCCCTGTGTTTCCCAAGATTTAGTTTGGGTAGCTTTAGCGCGGTTAGCAGCTAATTCCTGCTGTTTAATTTTAACCTCTTTGCGTCGCTGTTGAATCTGGCGATAGAGTTCCTTAGACTTTTCGATGCGGTTTTTAACGCCCTGCATTTGTCCCCAGCGCTGATTTCCCTGTCGCAATAGGGCGGCTTCTCTTTCTTGGGCGGCTTCAGCGAGGTCAGGGCGGTTGGCGGCTTGTGCTTTAGCGACCCATTTATGCCATTTTTGGATATCTTGTGCGATCGCCAAAATTTCTTCAGTGCATTTCTTTTCCTCACGCTGGAGGTCAGCAATTAATCGGAAGGTGTCCTCTTCCTGTTGACGCAATTGTTCCTCAATGGCTTGCAATTCCAAATCAGGATGATCTCGCAAAAATTCCTCTAGGCGGGTTTCCAGAAAGCGGCTGAAATCTTCAAATAAGCCCATAATGATTGTCGGTGATGGCTATGATGGCTAATTAGATTTTAGCCCAATCTAGGGATATCTCAACCAAAAGGAATAAGTTATTGGTAGGGTTGTCAGTACCTAGCCCATAGATGATAGTGAACGAGGGGAAGATTTAGGGGAAGCTGTGGTAGCTAATGCGACCACTCCAGCTACTTTAATTTTTCTCAACTTGAAGGCTTGAATAGCAGCATTAACCGTAGCCCCAGTGGTATAAATATCATCAATAATCAACACAGAACTGCGAGGGGGAAGGGGGTCTTTTCCGACTCGTAAAGCCCCCTGCAAATTCTGATATCGTTCTGGGCGGGACAAGCCGTGCAGGGCTTCGGTATTTTTGAGCCTTTGTAAACCATGGGGTTTCATAGATAAACCGGTGATTTCACAGAAGCCGCGCCCCAATAATTCGGCCTGATTAAAACCCCGTTGTTTGAGTTTAGCGGGGTGTAGGGGAATAGGAACTACAACTAAATTCTGGGGAACGCGCTTCACAGTATCGAGCCAGCCCTCGGCTAGACAATAGCCTAACATTTTGGCGATCTGTGGGTTCCCATCATATTTTAAAGCCGCGATCGCTTGTTTAAGGACTCCCCCATAACGACCCCAAACAAAAATCGGCACCTCGCCGGGGAACATTCCTCCGTGGGTAAATTGACATTCTAACAATTGTTGTTCGCAATAGCGGCAGAACTCCTGATCCGTAGGTCTGGCACAGATGGGACATTCTGGCTTTAAAAAGAGATTAAGGACAGATTGAAGAATAGAATTAGTCATGGCGAGTTAAAAAAACAGAGAATCAGACAATTGCTGTGTTCGGCAGTTTTGGTGGATAATCATAGATTAAACCAAGGTTAACTGGGACTGTGCAGATTAAACAAGTCATCATTGCTCATAAATCTAGGGATAGGCTGAGTCAGCGTTGGGCGCAACAGTACGCCAAACAATTTGAACAGCGGGGATGTCAGGTTCTGATGGGACCGAGTGGGGCGAAAGATAACCCCTATCCGGTGTTTCTAGCTTCTAGTAGTAGTCCTATTGATTTGGCGGTGGTATTAGGGGGGGATGGAACAGCTTTAGCGGCGGCGCGACATTTAGCGGAAGTAGGTATCCCCATTTTAGCGGCGAATGTGGGGGGGCATTTAGGATTTTTAACAGAGTCCTTTGAGGATATAGAGGATACGGAAACGGTTATAGATCGTTTATTTGAGGATCGCTACGCTATCGGACAGCGGATGATGTTACAGGCGGCGGTTTTTGAAGGTTCCCGCCATAACCTGGAACCGTTAAGCGATCGCTTTTTAGCCCTTAATGAGATGTGCGTAAAGCCTGCTTCTGCGTATCGAATGCCTACTTCTATCTTAGAAATGGAAGTTGACGGGGAAGTAATTGATCAATATCAAGGGGATGGCTTAATTGTGGGAACCCCCACGGGATCTACCTGCTATAATGCGTCTGCAGGCGGTCCGATTGTGCATCCGGGGATGGATGCGATCACTGTTAGTCCCATTTGTCCCCTCAGCTTTTCCAGTCGTCCTGTGGTAATTCCTTCGGGGTCAGTGGTCAGTATTTGGCCCCTAGCTGACCTCGAACATGATACTAAATTATGGACTGATGGGGTATTGGCCACATCGATTTGGCCGGGACAGCGGGTTGATGTGAGGAAAGCAGACTGTCAGGCTCAATTTATCATTCTGCGGGAGGACTATTCGTTTTATCAAACCCTGCGGGAAAAATTGCAATGGGCGGGGGCGAGAGTTAGACATATTAATAATCACCGGAATTAATCCAATTAGACTAGGGTGATCCAGGTTTTCCAACTTCCACATTTTGATAAATGGTGACGGGATGATCAATGCCTTTAAAGGTGTAGTCTCCCATTAGAGCAAATTGCTCAGGCGATCGCAACATTTGATAAGTCGCCTGACTAATGACACACTTTCCTGGGGGACAAATCGGCTCCATTCTCGCCGCCAAATTAATTGTTCCCCCCAATACGGTATAATCTACTCGTTGGGAGCTACCGACATCCCCAACTACTGCCCTACCGCTATTAATAGCAATTCGCAGTTGTAGTGGTTCGGATAACTTGCCTTTAGCGTTGAGTTGTTCCAGGCGTTCTAACATTCCCAAAGAGGCATTAACAGCGCGTTCTGCGTGGTCTGCTTGGGGTTCGGGCGCGCCAAAAAACGCCATAATACAATCACCAATAAACTTATCTAAAGTTCCTCCCAGGGCAAAAACTTCCTGCAACATTTCCTCAAAAAAAGCATTAAGTAATGTAGCTAATTCATTAGCAGGTAAGCGTTCCGAAAGGGCTGTAAAACCGACAATATCAGCAAATAAGATACTAATTTCAGCATCTGTGGAAGGCAAACGTCCATTGTCTAAAGCGCCCACATTGATTAAATGCTGTACGACCGCCGGGGTGTGGTAGCGTTCAAGACGTTGACGGATAGTGCCTTCCTGCTGCAATTTTTGAGTAAGTAACCAACGTTGAATACTAGCAGCAACTAAATTTCCCAAAGCTGAGAAAAAGCTCAAATCTTCATCACCGCCACGAGTCCAGTATTCAAAGGAAAAATGAGCATCTCCATATAAAACACCCACCACATTATCCTCATCCCACAGGGGAACTGCAATGCAAGATCTGATATCTTTAACCAGGATACTGGGTTCACTTTCAAAGCGTGTATCCTGTTGGGCATCAGCGGTTTTAATGGCGATTTTGTCACGAAAAACTCGCTTACAAATACTGCGACTAATCCAACTTCCATCATTATAGATATCTAGGCTGTGACTGGATTTTTTGGAGGCAACTTTGACGAGTTCTAGTTGTCCGTCGCCATTGAGGTCAACCAGTAAAGCCAAGCGTTCAATAATGGGGATATCATGAAAAATCACGGACTGAGTTTGTGAGAAAATGGCATCAATAGACTCAGCACTATTCAAACATTTAGCAATTTCTACTAGGTCTTGTAGGCGGGCTACAGAGCGACGATAATTATTAATGTCCTCATCAAATTGGGTGTTACTTTGAATCCATTGTTGTTTCAGATCCTGAACCCGACCAATTAAATTAGTTCCTTCCACCAGAGTCCCAATTTTGCGCCCGCCATTTTTCTTGGTATCTGGTGGTAGGATATCTAAGCGGATCTGATCAATTCGCAACTGGTCGTTAACTTTGAGGGGGTGAGGCTGGGCTAAGGATATATCATTTAGACAAGTGCCGTTTTTACTACCTAAATCTTCCACCCACCAACCACCATCAGTCCCTTTATAAATGCGGGTATGACGGCGCGATACTTCAATAAAAGGCAGTTGCAAGTTACACTCAGGCGATCGCCCAATAATAAATTCATTGCGATCGACTGGAATTAGCCTTTCGGGTTGGTTTTCAAGAATCAGTCGCAGCCTCAGTTCATCCATGAAAAATGATTAAAATAAGAATGTGGTACGCAAAACACCGATTACAACTGTGTCATTATTAGCATTATGTTCTGGATTGGTCACCATAAATACACCCGGTGTCACCCAGATATAATCACTGACACGGAAACGGTAGAAAGTCTCGAAGTGTAAGGAGGTATCGCGATCTTCTCCCAAGGGCAAATTACGGCCGGCTACCAGTTTAGGCGGTTGACCAAAGATAAAGGCAAATAGGTCGCCATTACGGCCGAAGGGTTCAGACCAACCCAGAGAAAGGCTGTAGGTAGTAGTGTTGGCATAGGCGTTGCTGGTGGTTGATTCCCCAAAGGTCACGCCCCCAAAGGCTGCGAGGGTGATATTAGACTTGATACGCCACTGGAATGACCCCCCTACTGCATTAAAGTTCATAGGTTCATCGAGTAAACCGGAGGTATCGGCGCTAAAACTTCCGGTGAGGGTGTCTAAGCGACCATTGGCAGAGTAGGCATTAATATAGGTTAAACCTGCCAAGGTGTTAGCACTGGGCTTGAGTAACAATTGTACTCCTAAAGCACTATGATCGGAATGACTAATGCCGAGTCTGGCATCGGAGCTGCCGCGAGTCCCATAGGCTACCTGTAGTCGCACCCTATCGGCAACTAACCAATCGAACCCAGCGCCTCCATCTAAAGCGCCGATTTTAAATAGGGGGCTACCCTCGCCAAAGCGGGAAATAGCACCCCGACCGCTATCAAAAAAGGGTGAGTTAGCAGTGAGGACGTTGCTGAGACTAAATCCTACGGGGCGGACGGTGAAGACTACCCGGTTATTAAAGGCGGGAAATCTATATTCTAGGTAATCGAGGAATAGTTGATCATTGGTATCAGTTTGGTATGACAGCAGAGCCATATCTCCAAACCCTGGATTTTCGACGGTTCCGGCTAATCCTCTGTTTTCAAAGTTACCGGAAACGAAGCCTATGCGGAGACGGTCGAGACCACTAAAGGAAGATACGGTTCCGAGACGCAGGAGATAGTGGAGGGTAGCTTGATGGTTGTCTCCGGTGCCGGGAGGGTCTCCGCCTACAGCACCCGCAAAGCCGAAGATGGCTTCACCACCGAATATGGTGGTAGTGGAAAATTGGTTAGCTTCTAATTCTGCGGTTCTGGCTTCAAGGGCGAAGATACGACCTCCCAAGGTGGCGAGTTCGGCGGCAAATTCCTCCTGGAGACGTTGGAGGACGGCGAGATCTTCACGGGTGACTTTATCAACTACGGAGGCGGCGATCAGTTCGTTAATTCTTTCTAAACAGGCGTTGAGTCCGGCGGCGAATTCGTAGCGGGTCATCGCGCGGTTGCCTCTATAGGTTCCGTCGGGATATCCTGCTATGCAGCCATAGCGTTCAACTAGGGATTGTAGGGCTTGAAATGCCCAGTCTGTGGGTTGAACGTCTGAGAGTTGGGAAACGGAGGTAACTTGTCCCTGAACTTCTACTAGGTCATCGCTGCTAATGATGTCTTCGGAGAGTTGGGCGATCGCTGTATTGGTATGGATAATAGAAGCGATCGCACTGGTAAGGGGAAGAATCATTGCTACTTTTGACCAGAAACTATAGCCCCATAATTTGCTCATAGAACAACACTCCTCAGAATTAACACCTGCCAACATATTAAGCCGTATGCGACAGCTACGCCAACCTCGGCTATGAAAGAGGGTTGCTGGTACTCAAGGCGCAGAGGTTGAACATTAGCGCTCAGGGACAATAGTTTCTCGGTGAAAATATAGCCGGCTGTTTAGTCAATGGTAATTGATTGAGGCCCATTACTCGAGCCATTATTGTCTCGGTCAGAGGTTGAGGAAGAGACTGGGGTTCCGGTTTCCTTTTCTAACCAGCTTTTCACTGGGTCTTCTGATAAGTTGAGTCGCAGGACGCTAGAGACAAAGCCACCCAAAAACGAGATCGGATCTTGGGTAAATTCTTTGAAGATGGGTGTCAGTTCATCCATGATTAGAGAAAGCTCCTGTAAAGAGATTTATTGTTATTCTGACTGAATTTTAGCTGAATCGGCAAAAATCAGTAAACCGGCCTGCCTACGCACAGGGAGTGGTTAGTAGTAATAGCCATCATTTCCATAGTCGCTGGAGTTATTAATATGTTTGTGGTAGTCGTCATCATCAGGACGAATGGCGGCCGGTCCAGTTTGTACCCATTTAGGTTGATGGGGTTTAGCTTTAATGCTTCCCCGGTGGCTGTCGAGGTCGGGAAGTTCCGGAAACTCCTCAACGGGTAAATCCTCAACTACTCGTTTCATAAACTCACGCCAATTAAAGGCGGCGGTACTACTAGCGCCCCAAGTGCGATCATTGTTGTCGTTTCCTAGCCATACTCCCGCCACCAGTTGCGGAATATAACCAATAAACCAGAGATCCCTAGCTTGTTCAGAAGTGCCAGTTTTACCTGCGACATCGCGATCGGCAAGGTAAGCGGCCCCACCTGTGCCGTTGCGTACCACACCAGTTAGCATCCAGGTAGTAATAGCGGCGCTGTCGGGGTCAAGAACTTGTTTAGGTGTAAACTGAGCCTGATAGATAGTTTCGCCTTTCTGGTTGATGACTCGGCGGATACCATGAGCGGGGATATATTGGCCTTGGGCGGCGAGGGTTCCGTAGGCGTTGGTTAGTTCCAAAAGATTAACTTCATAGGCTCCCAAGGCGAGGGAATAGGTGGGTTTGAGTTCAGATTTGATACCCATGCTCGTACCGAGAGAAATAACGGGTTCAAAGCCGACATCAATTAGGACTCTAACGGCAATAACATTAGTGGAATTACTGAGGGCGTTAAGCATCGATCGCCAACCACCGTAACGGTTTCCATAGTTTTGGGGGCGATATCCATCGACTCGATAGGGTTCATCATTGTAGCTATCATAGGGGGAGAAACCTGCTGCGATCGCCGCCGCATAGACCAACCCTTTAAAAGTCGATCCGGGCTGTCGTTGAGCTTGGGTCACGCGATTAAACTGACTTTCCCCGTAATTTGCACCCCCTACCATAGCTTGAACTTCTCCGGTAGTAGGGTCGATCGCCACTAATGCGGCTTGGTCAAACCCAGCGGCGCGCCCGTCTATTTTTACGGCTTCTCTAACAACCTGCTCGGCTATTTCCTGCCATTGCAGATTTAAACTCGTTTCCACCACCAAGCCCCCAATTTCTAGGGCTTCTTTTGATACAAATAATGGTAGTTCCTTTTGAATAAAATTAGCGAAATAGGGAGCCTTAACCTGTAGACGTTTATGGGGGCTAGGATTTACAACTAGGTCACTTTGAATCAGTGAATTGGCGCGACCCTCAGAAATCATGCCCATTTCCTGCATTCGGCGCAGTACAACATTCCGGCGTTCGGTAGCTAGGTCTAAATTCACCAGGGGCGAATATTGACTAGGAGCGGGAGGCAAACCCGCCAAGGTAGCCATTTCCGAGAGGGTGAGTTGTTCTACGGGTTTGCTGAAATAGACCCAAGCTGCATCAGCTACCCCATAAGCTCCCGAACCCAAATAGACTAAATTAAGATAGCGTTCGAGGATTTCTTCTTTGGTGAGAGTTTTCTCAAGTTTTTGAGCGAGGATAGCTTCCCTAAGTTTACGAGTCAGGCTGCGTTCATGGTCTAAAAACACCATCCGAGCCAATTGTTGAGTGATGGTGCTACCTCCCTGGACTACACCTGTAGCCATGACATTAGCGGATAAAGCTCTGATAATACCTTGGTAGTCAATGCCACGATGTTCATAGAAGCGTCGGTCTTCTATGGCAATAAATGCCTGGACTAACTCCTCTGGGATCTGGTCGAGAGATACCTGCTCCCTGGTAGATGGTCCGGTTTGCATGATAATGGTACCATCTGCGGCTTGAATGGTTAGGGTTCCATCTCGGTTGTAGGCTGATAGGTCAGAAATCTCGGGTAAACTTTGTTCAAGGCGATGGAACTGATAAGCTCCTAATGCGATCGCACTTCCGACTATAGTAATGATACCAACGCCTATCCACAATCTAGGGCGAGGTTTCCATTGCCAACGCCTAATTGGACGGCGACGGGGTCCTACCCCCAGGGGGGTTTCGGCAGGGGGAGGCGGGGCTGGAGCCTCGGAGTCTTGGTGCAAAACGGAGGTAGGGGGCATAGTATTTTGACTATCCCTAGATTCGTCGGTAATTTTTGGGGAAAATTCTGTCACGTAAACCTCCTTATGTGGGAAGCCCCTTGCTAAAAGGGGAGGAAAAACGACTGGTGGCAATTGCCCAGATATAATCTTGAAAAGCGTTATTGATAAGCTGGTAGGGTGCGTCGGAGAAATCCATGAGATAGGTCAAGGCAAAATCTGGTTCATCTGACGCACCAATTGCTCCCCCACTAAACTGCATGACCTAGGGCTAAACCCACAACCAACATTCCTAGGACAAGGAAAGGTTGAGCGCTTGCCTGATATTTAACATCATTTTCCAGGGGATTGCGAATAAAATACATATCCTGGAAGGTAATTTGTGGAATCACGAGTAATAACAAGATGGTGGCATAAAGGTTTTGCTTAATGCTGATCAAGTATAGGGCAACTCCGGCTTGAAAAATGTCAATCATTAATACACAGATCCAGGCGGCGGTGGTTACGCCAAACATAACGGGGAGGGATTGTAAGCCAAGTTGGCGATCGCCTTCGACACTCTTAAAGTCGTTAACAATGGCAATACCTAGCCCCGCCAAGCTGTAGAATAGGGTGAGTACCACAATAGTGGGGTTGAGTTCTCCGAATAGGGCATGACCCGCCCACCAGGGAAGGGCAATATAACTGGCTCCGAGAGCATAGTTACCTAACCAGCCGTTTTTCTTGAGTTTTAGGGGAGGCGCAGAGTAGATATAGGAAACGAAAGCGCCGCCAATACAGAGAACTGTGACCATGGGGAACTCATGACCTGCCCAGACATCTAGGATATAGGCAAGACCGATACCTGCAGCCAGGAGAATCAGAATCTGGGATACGACTTGAGGGATGGAAATTGCACCGGAGGGAATAGGGCGATATGGCTCGTTAATGGCATCTAGGTCGCGATCGTAGAAGTCGTTGAGGGTTTGGGTATACCCTGCCATTAAAGGACCCGACAGCAGCATACAGGCGGCTGCTTTAAGGATATCTTCTAGTGTCCAGCTATAGCCTCCAGAGGAAGCCGCACCACAGACTACACCCCAAATTAGGGGAATCCAGGTGATTGGTTTCATCAGTTGCAGGCGAATTTTCCAGATGGATGTTTCTCCGGGGGCGGCCCCTTTCATCCCTAGTAACTGGCGGGTTTTTGACCCGGAGTTAGGGATAGCTTCTGAAGAGGTTTCGGGGGTTGGGGAATCAGACATAGTATTTTTTTAGCTATTATTTCGGGGTTATCGCTATGGTTTTTGATAAGGCCTGCCTGATCCCAATAAACCAGTGTCGGGATTGATTGGCAAGGCACAGATTGACAATTACGAAAAAACCCGAAGAGAATTTTAGCGCATTATCGCCGGGTGCGTCAGACACATCAATAATATGGGGAAACGGAGAATCTGGCTGCTGATACATTTACGCGACATTTATCCGGCTATTGCCTGACAATGCGACGATAGCAT